>JACQGQ010000019.1 GCA_016199495.1 Chloroflexota bacterium | reverse complement strand
GTATACATGTTGCCTCCCGCGCGATACTTTCTCCTCTCTTCGGGCGTTTCAATCACCTCCAGCCCCAGTGGTTTGACGACATCGTCAAGGTATTTCGTCAGCCCCAGCCGGCCGATAACAGCGCCTATTCTCTCTCTGCCTTCGGCGTTGGACTGGTACCATGCCATCGTCTTCTCGATAAGGGGAAAACAATCCTCGTCACTAAGGAATTGCGCCACCTCGTAGGCGTAGATAGGATGTCGGCCGTGCTTACCGCCCACCCGAGCCAGCCACCCCTTTTTCTTCATGGGCATGGCATTTATCGGACACACCTTGCTACAGTCGCCGCAAAAGATGCACTTGCTCTCATCTCTGAGCGGCAGATTATTCACCATGGTCAGCGCCTTTTCCTCACAGCTAGCCACGCAGAGTCCGCAACTATTGCATAGACCCTCGTCTAATTCCGGCTGGGCTATGCCCTGAAAACCCAGGTCCATCTCTCTGGTTCGTGAACAATCTATCGGACACCCGGAAAAGGATAGCTTGAACTTGTGGTGCCCGCTGGCTGTGCCGAAGTAGCGTTTATCTACTTCAAAGCACATTGCCTGGGTATCCATGAGACCGTTGGGGTTCCAGGTGCAGCCGGCACAGGCAGTCGGTACCCGGATGCGAGGGCCACAAGAGGCAACCGACCAGTTAATTTCCTTTAGCTCGGCAGCAATGGCATCGAAGTGCTGGTAGTGGACATAAGGGACTTCGATTGACTGGCGAAAGGAGTTATGAATTTCCCCCCGCCCGTATTTTTCCGCAATCTCGGCGGCTTTATGCAATTGTTGCGATGTCACTTTCCCGCCAGGGCAGCGCAGCCTGACGGTGAACAGGTCTCTCTGGGTCTGTTTGATAAACCCTCCGCTCTTGAGGGCATCGAAATCCATTTTCAGGCGGCGGGCTTCTCGTTTCAGTTCTTGGCTCATTTTCCTCTCCTTAAAAAGACGGCTCCCCCGAGGCGGCTGGTCGCCTCTTGGGCAGTTAACGGCTTTTTGCCTTGACCTCGTCTGATTTGCTGGGCGTCGCCTGATAAAGCTCCTGGAAAAGCCAGGTGCTCAGATAACGCTCACCGGTATCGGGTAGAATCACGACGATGAGCTTGCCTTCGTTTTCCGGTCTTTTCGCCACCTCTAAGGCGGCCCAGGTGGCGGCGCCCGATGATATGCCGGCCAGTATTCCTTCCTCTTTAGCCAATCTCCTGGCCATTATGCCGGCCTCTTCATTGCTAACCTTGATAATTTCATCGATTAAATCCAATCTCAAAACATCGGGGATAAAGCCAGCCCCGATACCCTGAATCTTGTGTAAGCCCGGCTTTCCTCCGGAGAGAACCGGGGAATCAGCCGGCTCAACAGCAATGGCTTTAAATCCAGGCCTCTTCTTTTTTATAACCTCGGTCACTCCGGTAATCGTCCCCCCGGTGCCCACCCCGGAGACCAGAATATCCACCCGGCCATGGCTGTCTCGCCAGATCTCTGCGGCGGTGGTCAACCGGTGCACCTCTGGATTGGCCGGGTTTTTGAACTGCCGGGGCATAAAATAGTTGGGGTTTTCGGCCACCAATTGCTCGGCTTTCTTGACCGCTCCCGCCATCCCTTCAGCTTCCGGGGTTAGCACCAGCTCGGCACCAAAAATAGCCAGGAGTTGCCGCCGCTCCAGGGTCATCATATCAGGCATGGTCAGGATGAGCTTGTAGCCCCTGGCGGCGCAGACGAAAGCAAGAGCGATGCCGGTATTGCCGCTGGTCGGTTCAACGATTACCGTATCCTGGTCGATGATACCCTTCTCTTCAGCGTCAACAATCATCGACACTCCTAGCCGGTCTTTGATACTGCCCAGTGGGTTGAAGGACTCCAGCTTGGCGACTACCTCTGCCTTCACCCCCTCAGTGACCCGGTTTAATCTGACCAGGGGTGTATTACCGATTAGCTCGGTAGCGTCCTTGGCAATGCCTCTGGTTAGCTTGACTATTTCTATTGTCTTATAGTGTAACTTTTCCATCTTTATGCATTATCTCGGCTTCTCTGCAACAGACGATGGTCTTGAGCCTGGCTAGCCGTTCTGCCTAAATGTAATACATTGCCCCTTCAAGTGGTTGTTTGTCTTTTTGCCGCTGCACCAGATTTTGCAGGGTGGTAGATGCCAGCACGCCGTCCATGGCTTGCTTTAGTTCGTCCCAGATATCGCGGGTGACGCACGATTCAGAGCGGCTGCATACTGCCGGGTCATTGACGCAGGCTACCGGAGCAATTGAGCCTTCAAGCAGTTGAATCACTTCGCTCAGTTTTATCTGCTCTGAAGGCTTGGCTAATGAGACTCCGCCTTTAGCGCCCCGGGTGCTCCGTACTATCCCGCCGGCGATGAGAGGAGTGACCAGGTGCTCTAAATACCCCAGTGAGATTTGCTGTCTCTGGGCGATATCTTTTAAGAGCACTGGTGCCTCTTCCTCGTGAAGAGCCAAATCCAGGAGCATTCTTGTGCCATATTGCCCTTTGGTTGAAAGCTTCATCGACCGGCCTCCTTGTTGACTATTATGACTAATATAGTATACAATACCATACCGTAGAGAAGTTGTCAATACAATTTTTGCTTTCCGACAGGTGAATTTAGCTGAAGTTTCGGCGAGTCAAAGAAGATTGTCGGACGGAGTGGCTTGTTATGACAGGCGAGACGGTGAGCACCGTCAGTGATATGAGACGGCGCTGACACCCCGCAGAAAATGAAGCCAACCGATACCAATCTTATAGCGGCTACCGGCGACTATTTTTCTAATCGGCTCAATTCAAGGACCAGTGGGTTCTCCGCATCCGGGCAGGCGACCGTGGTGACATAAGGG
>JACQGQ010000020.1 GCA_016199495.1 Chloroflexota bacterium | reverse complement strand
TCTCCCTGAGAGAGGGGGATAAAGGGGGTGAGGGTGTTAGTCATTGGGCGAAAAAGCCTAAAATCTGAGGCTAAAATTGAAGCTTTTCAAAACTAAATGACCGCCAGTGTCGGTTAGGGCTGAGTGATGATTATTGACTTTCACACCCACGTCTTTCCACCCCGGATAAAGCAAAACCGCGCTAAGTATATTGATAGCGACTCCTCTTTTGCCAGCCTCTATTCCTTGTCTGATAGTAAGCTGGCGACGGCTGATGAACTCATCGCTGGTATGGATAAAGATGGGATTGATATTTCAGTCATTCTCAATATTGGCTGGACGACGCACGAGCTATGCGTTGAAACCAACGACTACATCCTGGAGTCGATTGCCCGCTATCCCCAGCGCTTGGTAGGTTTCGGCACGGTACAGCCCCGGTCGCTTGAAGCCGCCTTAGGCGAAATTGAGCGCTGTGCTCAAGGGGGGATAAGGGGAATCGGCGAAATGAGACCGGACACGCAGCTACTTGACCTCAGGGATGAAGCGGTGATGAGGCCCTTTATCGAGGCGATAACCGGGCATAATTTAATCCTGCTCACCCATGCCACTGAGCCGGTAGGGCATGAATATGCGGGTAAGGGAGCGATTACCCCGGATAGGCTCTATCCCTTGATTACCAGTTATCCCGATTTAACCATAGTCTGTGCCCACTGGGGTGGTGGGCTGCCCTTTTATGCCTTGATGCCCGAGGTAAAAAAGGCGATGAGCAACGTCTTTTTTGATACGGCGGCTTCGCCCTTCCTCTATACTCCGCGGGTCTATGAGCAGGTTATCCAACTGGTTGGTGCCGATAAGGTTCTTTTCGGCAGCGATTACCCCTTGCTGGCACAGAGTCGGTTGCTTAAAGAGATTAAGTCTCTGGATTTAGCTGAGGAAACAGAGCGCCTGATTCTAGCGGGTAATGCCCGGCGGTTGCTAGGTATTAAGAATTCATTTAGTAACCCATCCCCCTGACCCCCTTCCCTTAGAAAGGGAAGGGGGAGTGTAGTAAGAGAGGGGGCTTTGCCCCCTCTCTAAAATCTCTTCCCCCTCTCCTTCTCAAGGAGAGGGGGATTTAAGGGGGTGAGGATTTAGGAGCTATGGAGCAGATTCGCTCTTTCATCGCGATTGAACTACCTGACGAGTTAAAGCTGGAGCTTGACCGGCTTGAGACCCGGTTGAAATCAGCTAAGCCATCCGGGGTGAAGTGGGTTGACCCGGATAGCATTCACCTGACGCTAAAGTTCCTGGGTAATATTGCGATAGATAGGACGGCTGAAATAACCAGAGCGATTGAGGAGGCTGCCCGGGTAGTGACTCCCTTCCATCTGGAGGTTAAAGACCTGGGAGTTTTCCCTAATTTGAAGCGAGTTCGGGTGGCCTGGGTGGGGATAAGTGGGGAGGTAGACAAGCTAATCCAACTCCAACAAGGCATTGAGTCTAATCTAACATCCCTCGGCTTTGCCCCTGAATCACGGCCCTTTACATCCCACCTGACGCTGGCGCGGCTGGGCAACCAGGCATCTTTAGATGAACGGCAGAAATTTGGCCAGCTTATCGCGAGCACCCGATTCGAGGGCGGTGCCATTAACGTGGATGCTATCAGCCTGATGAGAAGTCAACTTACCCGTGCCGGCGCTATTTACAGTCGAATTAGCTCGGTCGGGCTAAAAAAAATGAGCTTGTTGCGCTAGAGTCACACTGCGATGTAATTGCCTTGCCGTCAAACACCAAAGCAAACGGGATGAAAGAGCCGGTCATTGCTACCTCTCGGGGGTAGTAGCAAAAGGATGGTCGGCTCGTTCGAAGTCAGGGGCGTAGTTTTCGGCGGCTCCCATTTCCTGTATCCAGCCGTTTTCTATTCCGGTATCAGCCAGCAAGCGGAGAACCCTTTCATACTCAGCCAGTGAAATCGGTCTCGAAAGCGCAGGGATGCGCCGGGCGCGGTGTCGCGGTAAGTATTGGGACATCAGGCTGACCGTCACCGTCGGCGAAAGCTCCCGCGCCAGCCAGCTTAATGATTCCTCACTACCGGCCAGCCCGTTGGGCAGAATAAGATGGCGCACAATCAGTCCCTGTTGCCCCAGACCAGACTCATCTACTTTCAGGTCCCCGACCTGCCGGTACATTTCTTTAATCGCCTGGCGAGCCCGGGCGACATAATCCGGAGTCTGCGAGAACTTTCTTGCCCATTTATCAGAGGCATATCTCAGGTCAGGCAGGTAAATACTGATGATGCCGTCAAGCTCTCTCAGAGAAGCCACCGAATCGTAGCCACTGGTGTTGTAGACCAGTGGCACTCTCAACCCCAGAGGCACGGCTTCGAGGACAGCGCCCACCAGTTGGGGAACAAAATGAGAAGGCGAAACAAAATTAATATTGTGACAGCCCAGTTCATCCTGAAGGTAGAGCAGGCTTTCCGCCAGAGCCCGGCAATTTACCTGCCTTGATTTTTGCTGCTGCCAATTCTGACTTATCTGGTAGTTCTGACAGTAAACGCATCTCATATTACAATTGCCAAAGAACACTGTTCCCGACCCCCGGCTGCCCGAAAGAGCCGGTTCTTCTCCGTGGTGAGCGCAGACCGTCGTGACTACGGGCAGATGACCCGAATGGCAAAACCCCAGTTCATTTTCGAAACGATTTACCCGGCACTGCCTCGGGCAAATATCGCAGGAGGCTAGCCGGGCTTCAAGGGCGTGAGCGCGGCGCTGTAATTCACCGGAGCGAAATAGAGCGATATAGCCTGGTTCCATATCTACCATACACCTCCCCGGTAATGTTGGCTTTTTGTGCCACGCCCGGTTCTGCTTGGTTGACTTTCAATTGGGCCTCATTATGTATGTTAACACATATTCCAGTTCGCTGCTTCTCCACTGACTGGTTGTCCTTGTTGCTGCCAGGAACCGCAGCGGAAATTACCTGATGCCTGATATGTTATAATAAGGGCAATGAATCCAACCAAAGCGGTGCGCCATGTTAAGATAGTATCTACCCTGGGTCCTGCCAGCAGTTCTCCGGAGGTCATTCAGAAGCTATTGAAGGGTGGCATGGACATGGCACGGTTGAATTTAGCCTATGGCACTCTGGAAGAACACCGCCGGCTCATTGCTGAAGTTCGCCGCCTCAGCCAGAAGCTCCGGCTCCCCACGGGTATTCTCCTCGACCTGCCCGGGTCGAAGTACCGTAGTGGCGATGTCAAGACACTCTTTAGCCAGCATCTTGATTTTGCCGCCTCTCAGGGTGTCGACTTTGTTGCCCTCTCTTTCATTTCTTCGGCGCGACAGGTGAAAGAGGTTAAGGAACTCCTCCAAAAGATGAACGTCGACATACCGGTGATTGTTAAGATAGAAGAGGCGCCGGCTCTGGAACGGAGCAGTAGTTTGCTTGAGGCCAGTGAAGGGATAATGGTCGCCAGAGGAGACCTGGCCCTTAACATAAGCATTGAGAAGGTACCGGTGGCACAAAAGCAACTCATCAGGGAAGCTAATCTCTGTGGGAAGCCGGTAATAACAGCCACTCAGATGCTGATGTCAATGGTCGAGTCAGCTACCCCAACCAGAGCGGAAGCCACTGATGTCGCCAATGCCGTCCTCGATGGTAGCGATGCCCTGATGCTGTCTGAGGAAACAGCTATCGGAAGCTATCCCGTCGCCGCCGTCGAGACCATGGTGAGAATAGCTTTAGAAGCGGAAACAGTATTCCCTTACCAGCAGATAATCAGCGAAAGACGTGATTTCCTGCCCGAGGCCAATGATGCCGCGGCGCGGGCCGCCTGCCAGATGGCTTACCAGGTGCAAGCTAAGGCTATTATCGCCTTTACCTACGGCGGCACCACCGCTCTTCGGCTATCCAAATACCGACCCCGCCAGCCTATCCTGGCGGTGACAAGTCGCGAAATCATCGAGCGGCGTCTGACCTTACTCTGGGGAGTTTGCCCTATCAGCAAGCCAGAGCCATCAAGTCTTGACGAAGTCTTTGAGGTGGCGAGAGAAGTGGCTCTAGAGACAAGACTGGCGAAGAAGGGCGACCTGGTAATTGTTACCGCCGGACTGCCCCTGAGCCTCCCGGGAAGCACCAACCTGGTCAAGATACATAGCGTTTGACCTGTAACTAAATGACCGGAGAAATTTACCAGGAGGCTGGGTCACGACTCGGCAACAAGGTAGTAGATAGTGATGCGGGGTTCCTAAGGAAACTCTCGAAGGGTCACAATCAATTATATTGTTCAGTAAAATGGCCGGCGGTCGCTGGCGGCCTCTCGGAAGAATTGGAGTATCTTACGCATGCCCCGATTCTACTCTGGTCTATCGGAGGCGTTAACCACGATTGAATTTAACCGCGGCAATGCGTTATATTGACAAATCACCGTAGTAAGACTAAACTCAAGTCCCAAGATGTGAAGCAAAGAGTGACGATATCACATCGGAGAAGGCGGAGGCGCGCTATCAAAAATAAAATACTTCCCAGCTTCGAGGAGGCAGTGGCAGATATATCTGATGGAGCCAGTGTCATGGTATTCCATTGGGGGATGGGAAGAGGGACGCCACAAAACCTGATTCGCGCTACGTATAACAAGGGGGTTAGTGACCTTATTGTTATCAGCCACAATTTTATCTCTGCCCACCTGGGTGGTCGTGTTTTCTCACTAGATGAAGTTTGTACCCCTCTCATGCTTGCTGGACGAGCCAAGAAGGTGATTACCGCCTGGGCAACAGACTACGCTCATGGTAAGAATAAGACACTGGAAAATGGTGTGGCCGGAGGGAGAATCGAGCTGGAGTTAACCAGCCATGGTAATTTGATTGAAAGGGTTCGAGCTGGCGGCAGCGGGCTCGGGGGATTCTATAGTCCAGTCGGAGTAGGCACGTTTTTAGAGGAGGGGAAAGAGAAGAGGGTCATTGACGGAAAAGAGTATTTACTGGAGAAGCCGCTGCGGGCAGATTTTGCTTTTGTCCGTGCCTATAAGGCAGATACAAGAGGTAACCTGGTATACCGGGGGTCGGTTAGGGGAAGTAATCCCATTATAGCCATGGCCGCTGATGTTACCATTGCCGAGGTCGATGAAATTGTAGAGGTAGGCGAATTAGACCCAGAAACCATCGTAACCCCGGCAATATTCGTTGACCGCATTGTGAAGATAGCTGAAGATGGTTTTGGTAGTACCAGCTACATGCAATGCCTATTTCGCACTACCATGCGGACCCTATTGGAAGGAGAAGAGGAATGAAAGAGCGATTGAGTCAGCAGGCAATCGCGATGAGAGCGGCCAAGGAGTTTCAAGATGGTGATTATGTGAATTTAGGTGCTGGTATCCCCTTACTTTGTGCCACATATGCGCCGATAGGTAAGGACGTTTTTTTCCAGGCTGAGCAGGGTATGTTGGGCTACTCCAGGCTCTTGCAGGTTGAGGAATGGGAAGAAGCCGACCTGGATTACGTTGATGCGATGGGACGCTGTGTCCTTCCTTCCTCCCCTGGATTAAGCTTTTTTGATATGGATACCTCGTTCGATATGATTAGGGGCAGACACCTTGATTGTACCGTACTGGGTGGATTGGAGGTATCCGAGAAGGGGGACTTAGCTAACTGGACCAGGGGTAACCTGGAGTGGGGGGCCGTTGGTGGCGGCATGGACTTAGCCGTCGGCGCCAGGAGGGTGATTATCGCGATGACGCATACCACCAAAGATGGAAAGCCGAAGGTGGTAAAGGAATGCCGGTTGCCACTTACCGCTAAAGAATGCGTTGACCTGATTGTTACTGACCTGGCGGTACTGGAGGTCACAGAGCGGGGGCTGCTACTTAAGGAGGTAGCCCCTGGCTGGACATTTGAAGAAGTACAGTCATTAACAGAGGCCAGGCTGATTCCAGACCCCGTTCTGCAGGAAATTCAGCTTTAAGTATTGTGGGGGTGAGCAGGAGACAGGTTGTATACTAAAGGCAGTCAGCATTAGAGAAGATGAAACCTGGTGTTGCCAGTCCCGGTACCTTTGTGAACGAACTCGCTGCCAGATTAAGTAAAAGGAGCCTCGAGGATGAATACCACTGAAAGGATGGTACAGGGCTCAATAGATATGCATGTTCATCACGCCCCCGATGCCCACATAAGACGGCGTGTGGACGCCTTGCAAGCGGCTCTCCAGGCTGAAGAAGCCGGTATGAGAGCCATCGTGCTCAAGAACCATGATTATCCGACGGCACCGCTGGCCCACATAGTGAACCAGTCTGTTCGCAACCTCACCGTTTTCGGCAGCATTAGCCTTGACTTCGCTATTGGCGGGCTGAATCCCTCAGCCGTAGAAACATCGGCCTTGTTGGGCGCTAAAGTCGTCTGGATGCCTACCTTTTCCTCAGCAAACGACCGGGAAAGACTCGGCTTTAGCGGAGAAGGAATCAGGATTCTGAATGAAAAGGGCAAGATAGTGCCGGCGCTACAGGACATCCTGGACATTGTGAAAAGCCATGATATGGTGCTCGCCACGGGCCATGTCTCAGCGGCCGAAGCCTTCGCTCTGGTTGATGAGGCTAAGCGCAAAGGCATCACCAAGATAGTGGTTACTCACCCCCTGGAGACAAGGGTCGGCGCGGCTCTCAGTATTGAAGAGCAACAGCAAATGGCAGAGAAAGGAGCTTTTATTGAACACTGCTTTCTCTGTACCATGCCGCTGGGGGATAGGCTCGACCCGATGAAAATAGTGGAGGCGGTCAGAGCGGTTGGTGCGGAACGTTGTCTCCTGACCACTGACCTGGGTCAGGATTGGAACCCGCCCCCGGCTGAAGGGATGAGAATGATGGTGGCTACTTTGCTGAGGTGCAAACTAAGTATCGAGGAAATAGAGCTTATGATTAAGGCCAACCCGACCAGGTTACTGGGGCTGACGTCAGAATGAGGCGAGGAATGAAGACAGCGGCGTTGAAGGAGACCGGAACATACCGCTAAGATGCTCGGACAACTATAAGTCGAACTCGAAGCTAAAAAAGGAGGAGAAGCTAATGACAGGCAGAGAATCGACGATTTCCCTGGAAGTGTACGACCCCACTGGTGCCATCGAGGCCGATGAACACCACGCGCCTCGCCTGGCGGACCTGAAAGGCAAAACCATCTGCGAGCTATCCGACCGAGTATGGGAGGACTACAGGACATTCCCTGTGCTCCGGGAGCTACTGCAAAAGCGATTTCCGGATGCGAAGATTATTCCTTACACTGAGTTTCCCAACGTATACGGCATCAATGCTGATGTGCTCTTTAAGGCACTAAAGGAAAAAGGGTGTGATGCCGTTATCGTGGGTAACGCTGCCTGAGGGTCATGCTCAGCAGAAAGCGGCCGTGCTGCCGCAGTTGTCGAGAAAATGGGCATACCCACCGTGGTGGTTACGCGTGAAGGCTTTTCCAGGGTAGTAGCTAATTCGTTTGCTGGCGTTGGCCTTCCAGCTGAGGCGTCCCAGGCGATATATCCGGTCAACATGTTTGTGCCAGGCAGTGACCTGACCCCCATCGAGGGGAAAATGGATGAGCTCATCGCCGGGCTGACCAAATGGGAGCCGAAGATAGAAGCGAAAAGAGTGGCAACGCCACCGAAAGTAAGAGTTGAATTCAAGGAGCACGAGGAAGCCGTTGCCAGTGTGAATAGGCTGTTTTTAAGGAATATGTGGAGTGACGGGCTACCGATAATGCCGCCAACCGAGAAACTGGTTAGTTGGCTATTGACCGGTAGCGACCTCTCTCCCGATAAAGTAGTGATTAAAATCCTGCCCAGAGGCGGAATAGCCACTGTGAAAACAGTGGCGATCAATCTGGGTATGGCCGGGGGGCGCCCTGAGTACATGCCGGTGCTAATCGCGGCTTTGGAGGCTATCGGCAAGCCTCAGTTTAGACATGAACTGATGAATTCCACCACCTGTGCTGTCTACCCCGCGGTGATGATAAACGGTCCAATAGCCAAACAAATCCGCCTTGGTTCAGGCTATGGCTGCCTGGGTCCTGACCCACTGCACCCCGCCGGTGCCAGTATTGGGCGTGCTATCAGGCTCCTGTTGCAGGATGCGGGGGGAGCCATTCCGGGGACAGGAACCATGTCAATATACGGTGGACCGGCCAGGTATACCAATATAGTTTTCGCTGAAGATGACGATGGCTTGCCTTCTAACTGGCAAACGCTGAGTGTCGAACAGGGTTTCCCGGCGGGGAGCAACACGGTTACCGCCTATGCCGTGTCCAGTACTACCAATGTGCCCGGCGGAGAAGTAGGTAATAAGGACTCAGCCCTGGCTTCTCTAAACAGAGCCGCCGCCACTATGGCCGCTCCCAACGGGAATTACTGGATTTACCCTTATAATCCGGAGGGGGCCGCCGGAATCCTGCTCATGGCGAGCGGTACGGCTGAGGGACTTTCCCGGTTGGGTTGGTCTAAGGAGGCAGTGAAGGCTTACTTATGGGAGAATTCAAAAATCCCGGCGTCTAAACTGGGGCCTCAAGTTTCGGCCTGGTGGATACCGCGTGAGCGAATCATGCAGGACCCCATGCCAATATCAACCAGTCCCAAGGGCGTAAAAATCGTGGTTGCCGGGGGATTACAGTCCGGGCATATGATGTGGCTTCAGGTTGGTTGCTGTCCCGAGCAGCTAACGAGTGCCGGGATAAAGTTACCCGCCAATTGGCACCAGCTACTAAAGAAGGCTGAAGATGACCTGGGTCCGATAGCCTCGGCGCCGTAGATGATTAGGTCTGCTTAAAGCATCCCTGGTGCCAGGTGGAGTGGCTGAATGGTTACGGCTTCACTTCCTGGCTGTCTCTTTCGTTGGCAATCTGACTGTAGCCGGGCCGGATAAAGTTACTTCCCCCCTCTGGTTTTCCGCCCAGCAGTCGATGTCCACCAGGTGTTCGCCATTCTCAACATACTTCTTGATGACCTTGCCTTGGCACCATGTGGTATCCCCGACCATATTAAATCGACGCAAACTGCCCTTTAATCTCTTCACGAAACCGTCATCGCCCATCCAGTTAGTCAGCAGATTGCCCAGCCAGGATATCCTCTGGCACCCGTAATCATAAGCACCGGGCAGGCCGATTTCCTGGGCTCTGGTATCTTCCATGTGCACTAGCTCAGGTACGTCGGCGATACCTGTCTGAGAATCGGCCATATCTGTACCCGGGTGACGCTTTAAAAATGATAGGGCAAGACCATGTGCTCGCATAAATGGGCTACCGGCGCCGATGAGCCAGGCGTATATGTCTCGGCGACTGAGTGGTCCCTTAACTACCGGGGTTAACTTGTCTTCTGGCTCAACACCTTCCCAGTAGCGTGGGTTAGCTCCTCGTATCTCCTCGGCATCGTAGTCAGCGTAGATTTTTTTTATCTCTGGCGGCGTATAAGTGGCTAAACCGATATCGGCATACTTGCCTCTGTCTCTGGAAGACTGCCTGCCCGCCCTGACGACCCAATCCAGAGCCTTGGCGACGAGTTCCTCTCTCTGGTTATAATAACGGATATCATGGTATTGAATCACCGTTGTCCCTGCCATCTCGCTCTTTTTGACCTGGACATCTACCAGTTCATTGGTGTAAGTCAGCGAATCACCTTCCACTAGAGGCAAATAGAATTCCCAGTCATTGCCGGAATGCCAGGCATGAATTCCCGGCATACCCCTCCCCTGAGCCGCCCAATAAACGCTGTATAAGAAACATGGTGGGGCAATAAAAACACCGTGCTCACTTTTCCTGACGTAGTCTTCATCCGTGTAGAAAGGGTTGGTATCACCGATGCCGTCACAAAAGTGCCTGATAGCGTCTTTAGTGACCTGGGTATTGAAGTAAGGCCGGCGTGGTTTCCAGACAACATGGAGCCTCTTTTTCAATTCATCAATTTTTTCTTCGGTTATTTCGCCATTTTGTTCAGCCATAGCTCTTACCCCCGCAAAATTAGCGCAACCATCTGGTTTCAAACACACTTCGACTAATCATGGCCAGAAGAGTTTCTCGGCTTCCGCCCTGAGCCGGGCGCGGAAATCCGGATGTGATATGGATATAAGCTCCAGGGCGCGTTCTCTCAATGATTTGCCTCGAAGTCGCGCTAGTCCATACTCGGTAACCACAATATCAGCTAATGTTCGGGGAACGGTGACGACGGTACCTTCCTGAAGTTGCGGCACTATCCGGGAAATTTTGCCATCCATAGCGGTCGATGGCAGCGCGTTGACAAAGCGTCCGCCGGCTGATAGCTGAGCGCCGATGGCAAAGGCAAGTTGTCCTCCCGGGCCACTCACTATCATCGAACCAATAGATTCGGCCGCAATCAGACCTGTCAGGTCTACTGCCACAGCACTGTTTATGCTCATAACGTTATCGTTCGCCGAGATTACCCTGGGGTCCAGGACATAGTCAGCATCGTAAAGTTCAAACATTGGATTGTTGTTAACAAAGTCCATATCTTCTTTATCCCCGCCACCAACCGCCATCGTGATAAACTTACCCCGGTTAATCTTCTTATGGTTGCCCGTGATTACGCCCTCGCGGGCCAGCTTGATGGCACCCCTGGGGGTTGTCTCGGAGTGCCAGCCTAAATCGGCCTTGCTGTCCAGTACCCCCAATCGCGCCACCCACTCGGCTGTGCTGCCAACTCCAATCTGAAGACAATCTCCGTCATTGACGATGTTACCAATATATTCAGCAATCGCCTTTTCCACCTGTCCTGGTTCCTGTGTTTTCCTCCCCAGCAAATCACTTCCCCCGGGTACCCCGCCACCGGAAACGTGCTCCGTGAAGTAGTCTATCGCTGAAACGTGGATAAGGTTATCGCCATAGGTTCTGATAAGATTCTGGTTTACCTCAGCGATAACTATTCTGGCATATTGGATGGCTTTTTTCTTGCCCCAAACAGACGCCCCAAAACTGCAGAAACCATGCTCATCGGGGGGCGACAGCTCAATCAAGAGAACATCAATATCACTGATTACCGAGCAATCGGCCGTTATGCCCAGCAGCCCACCGGGGATAAAATCGACACGGCGTTCCGCCATTGCCTCTCTAACCAGTGGCAGTACATAGCTTATCGTAACTTTGAAGCTATCCTCCCAACCGGGGTCATACCAGCCGAAATCGATAGACGGTGTCCGGGCAAAAATCTTGACATCTTCAAGCTCGCCCTTGCGTGCCGCCAAAGCCAAACCCAGAGCCAGTGGCTCACGGCCATAGGTAAAGCAGACCCTGTCCCCCGATTTTATGAGTTTTACCGCCTCTTCAGCGGGTAGGTACCTTGCCTTGTAGTAATCTTGCCAGTCTTTAAGCACCATTGAGCTTCTCTAGGGGCACCTTCAAAAAGATAAATGCAACTCGGTGATGAATACTTTAGACATCTGATTCGCTTTTGTCAAGACTGTGACCGGACATGAATCCTCGTTTGTGCCGGATGTAGTGACGACGCCGGGAGATGAAACTGGTTCCTTTATTCGGGCGCGGTTGCTCAGAACTCACCTTCCTTTCCAGAGAGGCTTCCGCTTTTCAGCAAAAGCCTTGGGGCCTTCGATTGCGTCCTTTGAATGCAGTACCGTTTGTTGGAGGCGGTGGGTATTATTCATGGCTTCCTCCAGGGGCAGGTCTAGTCCCTTGAGGGCACCTTCCTTGCTGGCGCGTATGGAGAGGGGGGCGCAACGGATTATATCCCCAGCCCAGCGCTCGGCGCAGGACATGAGGTCCTTGAGGGGAACAACTTCGTTGACCAAGCCGATGCGGTAGGCTTCCT
>JACQGQ010000017.1 GCA_016199495.1 Chloroflexota bacterium | reverse complement strand
TCCCCTTCCCCTTGATAAGGGGAAGGGGATACAGGGGATAGGGTTACAAATATGAGAAGGAGGTCTAAGGGGAAATGAGCTTGAGGAAAGGGGTGCTGAAGAGTTTTAATTCCGGTAACTATACCGCCACTGTTCAGCTCACCAGCAGCTATAAGGTCTACCTTGAAGGTATTACCGTAGGGCGCAACATACCGGCGGCAGAGATGACGGTCGGCAGGAAGGTAGCGCTCGTCTTTTTTGATGAGCACAATGCTAAAGAGGCGGTGGTGGTCGCCGTTTATACCTAGTGTAGTGTTTCTAACGCTTCGTTAGTATGCCCGATAACCATACCGACGAAAGTCGGTATCCAGTTGGGGCGGGGACGGCTAGATTCCGGCTTCCGCCGGAATGGAATGAAATAGGTAGACTAACGCTATTTACAATGCACCACACTAGGCAGCTACTCAAAGATTCTTGCTTTGGGAACTGGTGCTCACATCTGGCAGTATCTAACACGCTGGCGGGTTGCCGGCGGGACAAGTATTACTGAAACGGGCTATCAGCCGCCTTCTTTAATCAGGCCCTTGGCAATGCTCTTTAAGATGGTGAGTATGCCGAGGACGGCGCGCTGTACCTCAATCGGCTCCTGGGCTAATATCCTGGCAACATAAGGGTCTAATCGCTCACCACCATAGCCCGGGCTATCCTCAGCTATCTTAGAAGATTGGGGGGACAGGTATCCGGCTAAGGTAAAGAGTTCATCCTCCTCAAAGCCTAGGGGTCTGGCGATTTTCTGCAGAATGTGGGCTGAGGGGAAGCGCTCTCCCCTCTCGATGCGGCCCAGGTGTGAAGCTGAGACACCGGCCCTGGCCGCCAGCTGCTGTAATGTTAGCGGTAGCGAAATCCTCTGCTGCTTGATTATGCCACCCAGGTGAATCTTGTTACTACTGTCCATAATTTAATTATAATTCGCCAGTTGGCAAAAGTCAAGACGCCGATTGTTTATCGATGTCATTGCGAGCGGAGCGAAGCAACGCAATCTCTTACCCCTCTGTCATTGCGAGGCGCTGCCGGCGCCGTGGCAATCTCAAAGAGAGGGTATTGTTTAGCTACCCCATCCCCCTGTATCCCCCTTCCCCTTTTTTCCCCCTGTCATTGCGAGCGAAGCGAAGCAATCCGTGTGGAGGAGGGGATGGATTTTATAAGAGAGGCTTCGCCCCTCTTTGAATTCTCTTTAGCTTTTCCTACTTCCTTCAGCGATTATGATTCGCTACCCCTGTTTATCGTCCTCCAAAAAACTGTATCGCATATTTCCCATATATTCCTATACCAACATGGGTTAGCCCTCTATTAAGTATATTAGCTTTGTGAAGCGGAGAATTCATCCACATTTCAATGAAACTAGAAGCTTCGAATCCACCGTAAGCGATGTTCTCTGCGACTAAACTAAATCCAAGGTTGTTAGCAATTCTGGCCCTTTCATCAAAACCACTGTGACTAATGCCCATTCCAACATTCGTATTATACATGCTTTCAGCTTTTGCTTGTGCCAACTTGTCGAGCTGGATATTTCGTTGCAGAGGAGATAGTCCGCTATTCATCCTTTCTTCGTTAGTCAGTTCGAACAACGTTTGGGACCTACTGATTATCGACTCTTGGTCTGTGCCTGACCACCATTGGGAATTTAGTATTTTGTCTGTGATTATATTCGGCTCATTAGCTGATGTTGGGTCATCTGATGGGACAGATTCCTTTTGCTGCAAGTTATCCTGTAGAGACTTGCCCCAACTGTTTAGAGTAGATATAGAATAGTCCTTATATTGAGTGAAAGGCTTTACTCCAGCAAAGGCAAATATTGCGCATAAACCCACTAAGGAGAATGCTGTTAGCTTCATACTCGGCCAGCGCCAGCTATTTTTAGAAACAACCTTCCACATCCAGACAAGCATAGCCAATTCGGCCAAGAAAATAACACTACCTACCAATGGATTGTGAACAAATTGCTGCGAGAATAATTGGGCACTCGTCCATATAATAATACCCAACAAAGATAATAAAGAGAGATTTAAAAGTAATCTATACAGCTTTCCAATTACCCTGTATTTTCTGGTGAAATAATAAAACCATTTCTCAACGACGTAAACAAGCGAAAATATAAATAATAGCCAGAACGGAATAAGGATTCCAACAAACAGGCTAATGCCCAAACCAATGACGCAAAGAGCAAAAAACAATATTAAAGCTATTAGCCAGTTTTGGATTTTGTAATTACTTGCCTTTGCTCTCTTGTTTTTTACAGCTTCTTTTTTGACAGGGGCACTTTTGCTATTCCCAGAGTTAGTTACAGGTATAGTAGCGTCAGGCTCAGTAGAATCTTTCGGACTTGTAGATTCTATCGGTGTTGGTTTAACGTCAGGTGTTTGAGGTGCTGAGACACTTTGTGGATTGATGAGCCTCATCAGTCTTTCCCATTCTTCTGGACTTATTTTTGACTTTTGTGCTGGTATCCAGCGAATTGCTTCGTCCTTTGAAGTCTCTTTGCAGTGTCCCCTGTGTTCCCTAGCAGCTTCGATGTCAGAGAAATGTTTACCGCATTTGGCACATATTATATCCATCTGCTTATCCTAATTACCAAGCTCTATCCAGTATAACTAAAGTCGTTCAGATAACCTCCCCACCTCCCCCATCAATACCCTGACAAAATCCTTTTCCTCCACCACGCCAATCTTTTTGCCTTTTTTGAAGAGGACGGCTTTGCCTTGGCCGCAGGCGATACCGATATCGGCATCCATGGCTTCGCCGGGGCCATTGACGACACAGCCCATCACGGCTACTTTGATTGGCTTGGTAATCTTCATCAGCTCTTTTTCGACCGCCTCAGCCAGTTTGACAATATCAACCTCCGCCCGCCCGCAGGAGGGGCAGCTAACCAGTACCGGCCCGTGCTGGCGCAGGTTCAGGCTTTTCAGGATTTCATAGGCAGCAAAGACCTCTTCCCGGGGGTGGGCGGTCAGGGAAACGCGGATGGTATCGCCGATGCCGAGGTAGAGCAGGGTGCCGATGCCGACGGTGCTGCGGATAACACCCGTCCGCGGCGTGCCGGCTTCGGTAATGCCGATGTGCAGGGGGTAGGCAATCCTTGCGGCGATACTCCGGTAAGCTTCAATGGTGGTCGGCACATCGAAGGCTTTCAGGGAGACCTTAATCAGGTCGAAGTCGAGGCTTTCCAGCAGCTTTATCTGCTCCAGGGCAGACTCAACCATCTGCTCGGCAGTGGTCAACTCCCGGTTGGCCGTTTTGGGCAGGCTGCCGGCATTCAGCCCGATGCGGATGGGAACATTTCTTTCTTTAGCCGCCTGGGCTACGGCTTTAACTTTTATTGGGTCGCCGATATTGCCCGGGTTCAGGCGCAGTCCGTCAGCCCCCGCCTTCAATGCCGCTAAAGCCAGCCGGTAATCGAAGTGAATATCGGCGATTATGGGCAGGGGAGTAGCTCTTTTGATAGCGGTAATCGCTTGCGCTGCCTGGCTATCAGGCACCGCCACCCGCACCAGCTCGCAGCCACAATCTTCCAGTTCCTTGATTTGCTGGATAGTTGACATAACATCACGGGTATCGGTGTTGGTCATCGATTGCACCACGATAGGGGCATCGCCACCGACGGTTATCTTGCCAATTTGAATGGGTTTTGACACTCGTCGAGGATTCATAGTTTTATTATCTACCTCACCCCCTGTATCCCTGTTCAAGAGGCTGCTAGCGGCTAAAACTCTCCTTACTGTTTTCAGAGAAGCTTTGCCTCTCCTCAACTGTCCTATGGCATCAGGCTTTCTCCATTAATGATGCGCACGATATCGCGGTAGGTGATGGCTAAGATGAAGGCCATTATCATAACGAGGCCGATGAGATGCACCAGCCCTTCCGCCTTGGGGGCGAGGCGCTTACCGCGGCGCATCCATTCCAGGAGGACAAAGGCAATGCGGCCGCCATCCAGGGCGGGGAGGGGAAACAGATTGATTATCGCCAGGTTGATGCTGAGAAAGGCGGCAAATTCCAGTAACGGGCTAATGCCAGCCTTGGCTACCTCGCCGGTTAGCTGGGCAATGCCTACCGGCCCGGCCACGGCGACGGGGGCGGCCCCAATCATCATGCTGACGAGCCCGTTCTTGAATAAAACGAAGGTTTCGACGCAGGCGCTTACTCCCAGCGGTATTGCCCGCCAGAAGGGGTAATGTTGTCGGCTGATGGTTGCATTTGAGATACTCATGACAATGCCAATTGCCCCTTGACCTGCCGGCGGTCGCCACCGGGGTGTGACTTGAACCTTCTCTGTCGTCAGGTCGCTGTGTCGGACAAGTATGTTAACTTCCTTGCCCAGATTAAGCTGGATATAGCGCTGCAGGTCACCATTGTTGTCGACCGGTTTATCATTTACGCTGAGGATGGTATCTCCCGGTCTGATGCCAGCCCTGGCGGCTGGGGAACCCGGCGCTACTTCTTCGGCTATTACCTGCCCCACTACCAGGTTAAAGGGAATCATAAAGGCGATGGCAAAGAGGAGCAGAGGCAGCAGGAAATTCATCAGTGAGCCGGCACCGAGCACTAAAATTCTGGTGATAGTGCTTTTGCCGGCTAAGCTTCCCAGCACCTCGGGGTCTTCTTCGCCAGCCATTTTGACAAAGCCACCCAGTGGTATCGCATTCAGCGAATACAGCGTCTCCCCTCGTTTTATCGATAGCAGTCGCGGGGGAAAACCAAGGCCAAATTCCTCCACCCTGACCCCGGTGGCCCTGGCGGTAATAAAATGCCCGATTTCGTGGGCAAGAATGAGCACCAAGATAACAATGAAGAACGATACTATTGAAATCAGCCAGGTCATAGGTTGTCTCCGTGGCTAAATTTTAGAACCTTTTCTCTCGCCCAGGCATCCGCTGTCATAATTTCTTCTAGAGTCGGGCAGGCTATCGGGTTATGCTCGACCAGTATCTGCTCGACAAGCCGGGCGATATCAGAAAATTTGATGCGTTGCGACAGGAAAAGCTCAACCGCGACCTCATCGGCGGCACAGAGCACTGCCGGGTAGGTTTGCCCTTTCTTCCCCGCCTCGATGGCTAACCTGAGGCAGGGGAAGGTATCGAAGTCGGGTGGCTCAAAGGTCAGCTTTTTAATCTTGCTCCAGTCAAGCCGGGGGAGCTCCGGGTTGGGCCAGCGTTCCGGATAAGATAGGGCGTATTGAATGGGTAAGCGCATATCAGGGTAACTTAGCTGAGCCTTAACTACCCCATCGATAAATTCTACCATAGAGTGGATAATACTTTCGGGGTGAACCAGAACCTTAATGCTGTCGAAGGGCATGTCGAATAGCCAGTGAGCTTCAATGACCTCAAGCCCTTTGTTCATCAGTGTGGCTGAGTCGATGGTGACCTTCCTGCCCATCTGCCATGAGGGGTGTCTCAGGGCTTGCTCCGGCGTAACCAGATTTAGCTGCTGCGGCGAGTAATGACGGAAGGGGCCTCCCGAGGCAGTCAGGATAAGCCGGGCGGCCGGCTGTGTCTCCCCCCTGAGGCACTGCCAGATAGCACTATGCTCACTATCCATCGGTAGAATCCGGGCGCCATTTATTTTTGCCTGGCTGGTGATAATTTCACCGGCCATAACTAATGATTCCTTGTTTGCCAGGGCAACATTTTTACCGGCCCTGACGGCCGCCAGTGTCGGGGCTAGTCCGGCTTTTCCCGAGGTGGCGATGACAACAGTGTCAACCTGGGGGTGGCGGGCAATATCTTCCAGCGACAGGAGTTCGTATTCCCTATTAGCCAGGCGAGCTTTTTTATCCTGACAAAAGACAAAGTCTGGCTTGAACTCAGCAATCTGTCTTGCCAGTAACGCGGTATTCTTGCCGGCGGCCAGGCCGACTATCCGAAAATGGTGAGGCAGGTTACGGACAACCTCAAGGGTTTGCTGACCAATGGAGCCGGTTGAACCCAGAATGGCTAATCGCTTTACTGTATTTCCCATACCACATACTATCATACAACAAATGCTGAACTTAGACTATTGGGGGGGAGAGGCTGAGGCGGGTGTATTGACAAACTTTCAGGACAGGGCTAAACTAAAATCCCAGCAGGTGAAATACTCATTACAATACCGCTTGAGGACGCTGAGATGAAAAACAAGGGCAGCGCCACCGCTAAATGCCGGAGGCTGGTTTGGATGCTCGATGGGTAGAGGCAGTTCACAATGGGTAAACTTGATAGTAAAGTGGCGATAGTAACCGGTGCCAGCCGTGGCATTGGTAAGGCAATTGCCCGGCTCTTTGCCGCCGAGGGGGCGAAGGTAGTCTGCGCTGCCCGTAGCTTACAGGAGGGTGACCACAGATTGTTTGCCGGTTCGCTGACGACCACGGTTGCGGAAATTAAGTCCAGCGGGGGTAGCGCTGTGGCTATCCCGGCTGACTTGTCCAGGGAAGAAAGCTGTATCCAGCTTCTGGCAAAAGCCAGGGAAGTATTCGGGCCGATTGATGTACTGGTCAACAATGCGGCGGTGAGCTACTTCATCCCGATTAAGGACATGACTACCAAGCAGTGGGACATTTCATGGGCGACCGGTCCCCGGGCTATCTTCATATTATGCCGGGGGGTGCTGCCGGAGATGATAGAGCGAGGCGGCGGCGCCATCGTGAACATCTCATCGAGCAGTGCTATCGGACCGGGGCGCGGCCCTTATAGAGGTAAAGAGACCCCGGCCCATCCCAGTTCCAAGTATGGTGCCGAAAAAGCGGCCATAGAGCGGTTTACTCAGGGACTGGCTGAGGAAGTCTATCAGTATGGTATCTCGGTGACGGCACTGGCACCTTCGCAGGTTGTGGTTACCCCCGGCACCCTGTACTTTGGTATGACCACTGGCGCCGATGACCCGCAGGCCGAGTCAGCGGAGATGATGGCCAGGGCAGCCCTGCTCCTGGCAACCGAGCCGTTAGATAAGGTTACCGGCCGCGCCACCTATAGCCAGGCTATCCTGAAAGAGTTTGGCTGGATAGCTGAAGCCCGGGGTACTGGAGTTGACCACCCGGGAACTGGCTACAGTCAGATATGAGGGGGCAATCGAGGCAGAAAACACGGTCGTCCTAACTAGTAAAACATGGCTAAATAACTGAGAGGAGAAAGTATAAGATGGGTAAAAAAGAGCTGACAGCCCAATGCCTGATACCGGTACGCCTGATTTATCTTGCCGGTGCCAACGTGGACGGTAAGCCGAATTTTATCGAAATTGCCAGTGGAGGCATCCTTAGTTATGGACCGCCTATGTTTGCTGTCCCCATCAGGCATCACCACCACACGCTGAAGGGTATCCTGGAAAACTGGACATTCTCAGTAAATGTTCCATCGGTGGAGTTAGCGAAAGAAGCGGATTATTGCGGAACAGTAAGTGGTGCCAACACTGACAAGGTGAGAGACTGCGACTTTAAGATTTCCTACGGGAAGCTTGAGACGGCACCGATGATAGACCAGTTCCCGATAACTATGGAATGCAGTGTCATCCAGATACTGCGGACCGATGTCCACTCGGTCGTTATCGGTAGAGTTGATGGTACCTATATTTCTGAAGAACTATTGAAAGAGGGGAAACCTGATTTTGATAGCCTGGCCCCTCTATTGTACTTTGCACAAAAAGGCGAATACTTTACGGCCGGCCAGAGTGTCGGTAAAGCCCGGAGTATCGGCAACGAATTGAAAAAGAGTTAGTGAACACCCTTGACTAACCTGAATATATGGCTGTACCGGTGGTACTGTCAGGCGGCAATGACTGACTTATGAAGCGGGTCACTCGTTAAAGGCGGGCCGACTCTATCTACAGGGAGGAGCTAAATGGATGTCACAGTCTACTCTACCCCTACTTGACCATACTGCAATATGGTGAAGGAGTTTCTTTCGCAGAAGGGAGTAACCTACAAGGAATATGACGTATCCCTTGACCAAAACGCGGCTCGTCAACTGGTAAATAGAACCGGTCAGATGGGGGTGCCGGTTACTGTTATCGATGGACAAACGATTATCGGGTATGACCGTGTTCAATTGGAGCGGGTTCTAAGCCGGGAACAGCGTCCCTCCCTGGGTGCCGCCGTAGCTGATGCCAGTAAGATAACGGCCAAACTGGGCATGGGCATTACCCTGGGCGCCTATGTCGGTAAAGTAAAGCCCCGTTCCTTAGCCGAGAGACTGGGCCTGGCGGCAGGCGATATTATTACGGAAGTGAATATGAAAAGAATAGCCAACGCCGATGACATCGAAAACGCTTTATCCAGGCTGAGCAGGGGTAGTCGCATCTCGCTGGTTTTTATCAGGGAGAATAAGGGACTTACTACCGAAGGGGTGCTTTAAGCAATGAATTACAAAAGAGCGGGTGTGTTGACAGGGCTGGTAGTAAGGACTAAACTGAAATTCCAACGTGTCAGGGGTGCCTGAGAGAATAACACGATTAACCATAGGAGGGACATTGTGGAAATTAATATTCATTATTGCTTGCCTTGAGGTTTCCAGTCTAGAGCCGCCAGTCTGGCGGATGAATTACAGACAGCTTTAGGCGTGAAGGCTAACCTTGTCGCCGGTGAGCACGGTATTTTTGATGTCCTGGTAGACGGTAAACTTGTCTTTTCCAGAGCGAAAGCAGGTCGCTTCCCTGAACCCGACGAGGTCGCCAGTAAACTTAAGCCCTGACCAACGGCGTTGACTAAGCCTGCCTCTGCCACTCCTCGACGGTAGCCTTCATCCCTATCTCTTTCATTCGCTGCCTGATAGCCGCCGCTGCTTCCGTACCCATGGCTACGGCGTCAATCTCGCAGCCCATGAGTATTATCGCCCTTAGTCCCATCATTTCACTAGCTCGGTTGACCACCAGCTTCTGGAGAGTGAGAAACTCGAGGGGTGTCCTGGCGATACTCTGCGCCAGCTTATTCACCTCGTCCTCTAATCGTTCCGAGGGCACCGCCCGATTCACCAATCCGAGGCGCTCTGCCTCTTTGCCATTGATTCTGGCGCCAATTTGGAGGAATATCTCTTTCGTCTTCTTCGGCCCGATGTGCCAGAACCAAATAGGGGAAACATTGCCGGCACCTAACGGAATTGAGGTGCCGCCGAAGATGGCGTCTTCAGCGCAGATAGTGAGGTCGCAGGTTAAAGCCAGGACACTGCCCATAGCCAGACAATAGCCATGCACCTGAGCAATGACTGGCTTGGGCAGGTCCCAGATGGTGAACAGCCGTTCCTTCCACTGCTCGATTGACCTCCGTCCCTGCATTAATGTCCTTTGGGGAGCCTCCTCTTCCCCCGGCCGCCGCTGGATGTCTCCCCCGGCCGAGAAGGCTCGGCCGGCTCCCTTTAGTATCACCACTCGAATGTTATCGTCCTCGCCCGCATCCTTGATGGCTGAAACCAGTTCTTCCTGAAGCTCCTGGCTTAGAGCGTTCAGAGCCGCCGGCCGGTTGAGGGTTATCCGGGCAATCCGGCCATCTTTAGCATAAAGGATATTCTCGTACTCCATTCTGGTGCCTCCTTCTTTGATTTAACCGGGATTTCTCATTTCAAGCGGTAATGAGGTAATTCTTATTATCATCGCCGATGGCAGTTATATTATATCCATTGCTCCTGCCTGTCAAATAATCTTCTTAATCCCTTCCCCATACGGTTGTCTGATTATACCACGCTCGGTGATGATGGCCGTGATGTATCGATGCGGGGTAACATCGAAGGCGGGGTTGGCAACCGCGCAATCGGGAGCAACGCATACCCCCTGAATGTGGGTCACCTCCTCGGACTTTCGTTGTTCAATGGGGATTTCCTTCCCCGAAGCCAGGGAGGGGTCGATGGTGGTGGTGGGGGCGGCCACATAGAAGGGGATG
>JACQGQ010000014.1 GCA_016199495.1 Chloroflexota bacterium | reverse complement strand
TTGCAAAGCCTGGGACTGGCCATCGAGGTGATTAATGAAGAGGAGAAGGTGGCTTTCACCGGAGAAACTGCTAAGGTCCCCAAACTGGAAATAGAGTCGGGAACAGAAATTGAAGCTGGCGAAAGTTTAATTGAAACCGAGGTGGAAGAGAATGTTTGAGGTTAACGATTTTGATGTTGTTCGTATCTCTTTAGCGTCACCAGAGCAAATCAGGAGCTGGTCCTACGGTGAGGTAACCAAGCCGGAGACCATTAATTACCGTACCCTGAAGCCAGAGAGGGACGGGCTTTTTTGTGAGAGAATATTTGGACCAACAAAAGACTTTGAATGCTTTTGTGGTAAATATAAAAGGATACGCTATAAGGGAGTTATTTGCGATAAATGTGGCGTTGAGGTCGCCCAATCTAAGGTGCGCCGGGAACGGATGGGGCATATTGAACTGGTCTGCCCGGTGAGTCATACCTGGTTTGCCAGGGGAGTGCCCAGCCGATTAGGGCTATTGCTTGACCTGTCACCAAGAAACCTGGAACGTGTTCTCTACTTCTCCCATTACATCATCACCACCATAGACGAGGAGGCACGCCGGGAAACAATCAGACAACTGAGTGAGAAGCACTCGCTAGAAATAGAGGAGCGCCAGGGGGCACTGGAAGCTAAAATCGCTGGCGAGGGGCAAGTTTCAGTGGAAGAAGTGAACCAGCTGCGGCGAAATTGGGAAGAGGAAAAGGCACAGCTTAAAGAGCAGCTTCACACTGAAATAGAACAGCTAGAAGACCTCCGCTTACGAATGCTACTGGTCGAGAACCAGTATCAAGAGCTGAAAGAGAAATATGGTCAGGTTTTTGAGGCTGGGATGGGGGCCGAGGCTATTTACCAGATAACTAAAGGGATTAATCTTAATGAATTGCGTAACGAATTACTCCAGGAGACGCGTTCTAAGTCAGGTCAACGCCGTAAAAAGGCGAGCAAGCAGCTACAGGCAGTAGAAGCCTTTCGCCGTAGCGGCAGCAAACCGGAGTGGATGATTTTAACCGTGTTGCCTGTCCTGCCCCCTGAGCTTCGGCCTATGGTGCAGCTAGATGGCGGCAAATTCGCTATCAGCGGCATAAATGACCTCTACCGGCGGGTTATCAACCGTAACAACCGATTGCGCCACTTGGTAGAAATAGGGGCGCCGGAACTTATCATCCGCAACGAGAAACGGATGCTCCAGGAAGCAGTCGATTCCCTGATTGATAATGGCCGCAGGGGACAAACCGTCTCCACCAGAGGCAATCATAAGTTGAAATCACTCTCAGACATGCTCCGTGGGAAACAGGGACGCTTCCGCCAGAATCTGCTGGGTAAGCGAGTCGACTACAGTGGGCGCTCGGTGGTCGTTGTTGGCCCTGAACTCAAGCTGAACCAGTGTGGTTTACCCCGGCGGATGGCTCTGGAACTATTCAAGCCTTTTGTGATGAGCCGCTTAATGGCTCTAGGGCTTGCCCATAATATCAAGAGCGCCCGACGGCTGGTGGAGAGGGCTAAGCCCGATGTTTACGATATACTTGAAGAAGTTGTCAAGGAGCGGCCGGTGCTACTCAACCGGGCGCCCACCCTGCACCGGCTCAGCATTCAGGCCTTCGAGCCAGTCCTCATCGATGGCAGTGCCATCCAGCTCCACCCCCTGGTATGTACTGCGTTCAATGCCGATTTTGATGGTGACCAGATGGCAGTTCACCTTCCCCTTTCCAAGGCGGCCGTGAGAGAAGCCAGGGAAATGATGCTCAGCCTGCACAACACGCTGCTACCCAGCAGTGGTGAGCCGGCGGTAACCCCGACCCTGGATATGGTTCTCGGCTGCTATTACCTGACGGCCATCAGGTCTGGAGTCCGCGGGGAGGGGACAATCTTCGGCAGTTTCGCAGAAGCCAAGCTTGCCTATGAACTTGGTGCCGTTGATTTCAGGGCTGAGATTGAGGTCAGGGACCAGGGAAAAAGCCAGCCTAGAATTAAAACTAGCGTTGGTCGTATCCTCTTTAATGAAGCTTTACCCCCAGAGCTAGGCTTCTACAACAAAGTGATTGACAAATCAGTTCTAAAACAAATAGTAACCGAATGCTTTAAGCTGCTCAGTGATGAAAACATCGCGGCGGTACTTGATAACCTGAAACAACTGGGTTTCCGCTACGCGACTAAATCAGGGACTACCATTGCTATGAGTGATATCGAGGTGCCTCGCAGTAAACCCCAGCTATTAGCCGAGGCAGAAGCCAGTACGGCCGTTCTTGAAGACCAGTATCATCACGGTTTAATCACTGAAGACGAAAAGTATCATGGTGTCGTCGACGTATGGACGAAAGCTACTGACCAAATTACCGATGCTATCTCCGAGAACCTTGACCGTTACGGTGGCATTTACATGATGGCAACATCGGGGGCAAAGGGCAATATTTCCCAGATTAGACAGATGGCTGGCATGCGGGGTCTGATGACTAATCCCTCGGGTGTAATCATCGACTTTCCCATCAAGTCAAGCTTCCGCGAAGGGCTTAGTACCCTGGAATACTTTATCTCGACTCATGGTGCCCGTAAAGGACTGGCGGATACGGCACTGAGGACATCAGGCAGTGGTTACCTTACCAGACGTCTCATCGATGCCTCTCACGATATTATTATCCTCGAAGAAGATTGCGGGACGACAGACGGTGTCTGGATATCTGAGCCACAAGAAAAGGGATTACTGCCATCGTTCGCTGAGCGAATAATCGGCCGATTAGCCGCCAGTAAGCTGATTAACCCGCAAACTAAAGAGACCATTGTTGACCGTAATGAGGAAATTAATGAGCAGAAGGCGAGCGAAATCATGGCGGCCGGGATAACCAGGGTTCATGCCCGGTCTCCCCTTAGCTGTCTGTCCCGACGGGGTGTTTGCCAGCGGTGCTATGGCCGGGACCTTGCCCGCAGGCTTCTGGTTGACCTTAACATTGCGGTGGGCATAATTGCCGCCCAGAGCATCGGTGAGCCTGGTACCCAGTTGACGTTACGTACCTTCCACACCGGGGGTGTCGTCGGGATTGATATCACCAGCGGTCTACCCAGAGTAGAAGAACTCTTTGAGGCAAGGGTACCGAAAGCTGCGGCAATCATCTCTGACATCAATGGTGTGGCTGAATTAATTCATAGCGATGAGGGAGAAAAGGTTAAGGTTAGCAACTCTGAAGTGTTCCGTGACGAATACTCACTGCCGGCCGGCTTTAAAGTTCTGGTAGATAACGACCAATGGGTCGATATCGGAACAGTGCTTGCCAGTCCCGCCTCCGAGGCGAAGACCAGAGCACAACCATTAGCCCTGACCGGGGAAGCTCAACCTCTACTGGCTGGCGTTGCCGGGCGAGTAAGCATCGAGGACGGACAACTGGCACTCATATACGAGGAGAAAGAGGAGCGAGAGTATGTTGTCCCGGCGGCCACCCATATTCATGTTCAAACTGGAGACCTGGTAAAGGCCGGGCAGCAACTTAGCGATGGCTCTATCAATCCACAAGAGATACTGCATATTCAGGGTAAGGAGGCGGCCCAGCAATACTTGATAGACGAGGTGCAAAGGGTGTATCGCTCCCAGGGGGTGAACATAAACGATAAACATATTGAAATTATCATCCATCAGATGTTAGCTAAAGTTGCTATCGATTCCTCAGGTGACACTGAGCTAATACCGGGAGAATTGATTGACAGATTCCAGTATGAGGACATTAATGCCGAGGTACTGGCGGCCGGGGGTGAACCAGCTACCGCCCACACCGTATTACTGGGTATAACCAGGGCTTCACTGAGCACCAGTAGCTGGCTGGCCGCCGCTTCTTTCCAGGAGACGACCAAAGTACTTACCGAGGCGGCTATTAAAGGGGCATCAGATAGGCTGGTGGGACTTAAGGAAAATGTGATTATTGGTAGACTAATCCCAGCCCGCTGTCGTATCTCTGAGGAGGAGATACCAATCCCGCTAGCCGGTGAAGATACCGAAGGGCATGATGACCAGAAATCAAGCCTGATAGCTATTGAGGCAGAAGGAGCCGAGGAAGCGAAGCTAGCTATTTAGAGTATTAAGCACAAGGGAACTGCCCTGGTTCACCAGTGTTCAGTCTCGTAAATAGCTTTCATCAATAGCTCAAACTATTTACTCACCTCACCCCCTTAGGCTTTAGCTAACCCTATCCCCTTCCCCTTGAAAAGGGGAAGGGGAATTATTTTCTAAAGAGAGGCTTCGCCTCTCTAGCTCTCCTGCTTTATATGGCTCTTCTTGAAAGGAGAGGGGGACTAAGGGTGAGGTTGCTAAACAGTCTCATAGCCAAACTCGTCCTGGCCCGGCTGAAGATGTGGTATAATAATTCAAAAAGAGGCTTTTTATAGGAGCTGAGAAGGCAGGTAAAAAATAGCTCGCATTACATCAGGTAAAGCCAGCAGTGAGGACAGCCCGCTTGATGCCAGCCTGCGACCCCGCTGTCTTGATGATTTTATCGGGCAGAGTAAGGTCAAAGATAATTTGAGCATAGCCATCGCCGCGGCCAAGGGTAGAAGCGAGGCACTGGACCATATACTCCTCTACGGTCCACCCGGTCTGGGCAAGACGACCATGGCTTATATCATCGCCGCTGAGATGGGGGTCAGCATCAAGACCACCTCCGGTCCGGCGGTCGAGCGTAGCGGGGACCTGGCGGCTATCCTGACCAACCTCCGTAGCCAGGATATACTCTTTATTGATGAAATCCATCGTCTTAGCCGGGTAGTCGAAGAGGTATTATACCCGGCGATGGAAGACTTTGCCCTGGACCTTATTATCGGCAAGGGTCCCGGTGCCAAGAGCCTGCGACTAAATTTACCCCACTTCACCTTGATTGGTGCCACCACCCGCTTCGCCCTGCTCAGTCCACCCCTCCGCGACCGCTTCGGCGCTGTTTACCGCCTTGATTTCTACGACCAAACATCTATCGAGACAATCCTTAACCGCTCCGCCCGTATCCTTGGGGTGAAGGCTGAAGCCGGAGGACTGGAAGAAATAGCCTGCCGGGCTAGGGGCACACCGCGCGTGGCTAACCGCCTACTGAAACGAGTCAGAGACTACGCCCAGGTGATGGCGGATGGAATCGCCACGCAGGCAGTGGCGGTTGAGGCGCTATCCAAGCTTGAAGTTGACGCTATCGGCCTGGATGAGATAGACCACAAGGTATTGCATACTATCATCGACAAGTTTAATGGCGGCCCGGTGGGACTGGAGACTATTGCCGCCTCTATCAGTGAGGAGGCCGATACTATTATGGATGTCTATGAGCCTTACCTGCTGCAACTGGGCTTTCTGGACAGAACCCCGCGCGGTCGAGTCGCCACCCCACTGGCTTATCAGCACCTCGGTCTCCCCTA
>JACQGQ010000018.1 GCA_016199495.1 Chloroflexota bacterium | reverse complement strand
GATAGGAGCCTGGTAGTATGATTATTTTTAATCATCCTCACCCCCTTGGTCCCCCTCTCCTTCAAAGGAGAGGGGGAAAAGGAAGTAGAGAGGGGCTAACGCCCCTCTTAAACGCCCTGTTATTTGGCTCTGAGGAGAGTCAAAGAGAGGCGAAGCCTTTCTTATAAAACCAAATTCCCCTTCCCCTTGTCAAGGGGAAGGGGGACAAAGGGGGATGGGGTCACCAATAAAACTTAAAGTGGGTCGGGGTAATAAACAATTGGTAAGAAAAGGGGCGGAGGGTTTTTAATAATGTGTGGCATTATAGGTTATATCGGGGATAAACAAGCTCAATCCATACTGCTTAATTGCTTAAGAAGGCTGGAGTACCGGGGTTACGACTCCTGTGGCATAGCTGTCGCCGCCAATGCTATCGAGGTGTATAAGGATGAGGTTAGAGTAGAGGCGCTGGGGAAGGCATCGCCGCAGTTTGATGGGACGGTCGGTATCGGTCATACCCGGTGGGCGACTCATGGCGAACCATCTCAGGCTAATGCTCATCCCCACCTCGATTGCACGGGCAACATTGCTGTGGTGCATAACGGAGTAATAAGTAATTTCCAGGCGTTAAAACAGCAACTAACCAGTGAAGGGCATAATTTTGTTTCGGAAACGGATACCGAGGTAATACCACATCTTATTGAGAAATACTATGACGGTAACCTGGAAAAGGCGGTAGAAGCGGCTCTGCGTGATGTCGAGGGTTCCTATGCTATTATCGTGTTGATGAAGGGTGAGTCTAAGTTAATAACCGCCAGGAAAGATAGCCCGTTAATTATTGGCGTCGGGGATAGAGAGAGCTTTATTGCCTCAGACGTGCCGGCGATACTGGACTATACCGATAGAGTTATCTATTTAGAGGACGGCGATATCGGAGTAGTTACCCAGGGTAACATCAAGATTAGGAGAGATGACAAGGAGGTCGCTTGGGCAGAGGACAAGATTTTGTGGAGTGTGGAAGAGGCGCAAAAGGCAGGCTATGAGCACTTTATGCTCAAGGAGATTCACGAGCAGCCCAAGGTGATACGGAATACTCTGGGCGAATACACACGAGACACGGAACCGGTGATTGATTTAGCCGGGATGAGGGACACAGGTATAGCATCCATGCTGATGCTAGCTGCTGGCACTTCATATAATGCTGCCCTGATAGGAAAATATATTATGGAGGAGCTACTCAGAATTCCGGTAAGGGTTGAGATAGCTTCTGAATTCAATTACTATAGCTATATCCCGGCCAGAACTGTCGCTATTGCCATCACTCAGTCAGGCGAGACGGCGGATACACTGAAGGCGATGAAAAGGTTGAAGGAGGTGAGGGGGCGGGTGATAGCCATTACTAATGTAGTGGGTAGTACGGCCACTCGGCTGGCTAATCAGACTGTTTATACCCGGGCCGGTCCTGAAATAAGTGTCGCTGCCACCAAGACTTTTGTGGCTCAGCTTATGGTACTATACTGGCTAGCCATGGCATATTCTAAGGCTGATGCGAGAAGATTAGCCGCTCTACTTATGGAGTTAAGACAACTGCCGAGCAAGGTTCAACAGGTATTGGACAATGAAGCCGAGATTATGGAGCAGGCTAAGTATCTGGCAAAGTATGAGAATGTGTTTTTTATCGGCAGGGGCATAAACTATCCGGTAGCTCTGGAGGGGGCACTTAAGCTAAAGGAAATTTCCTACATTCATGCTGAAGGACTTGCTGGTGGGGAGATAAAGCACCATACCTTAGCCGTGCTCAGTCATAAGACGCCAGTTATCGCCCTTCTTGCTAGAGATAACACCTATGAGGCGATGCTGACCAATATTAAGGAGATTAAGGCTAGAGGGGCACCGGTGATAGTAGTGGCTGAAGAGGGGGATGGGGCGATTGAGGAATTGGTCGACTCGGTTATTACCCTCCCGCGGGTGGATACCCTGTTTTCGCCGGTGGTTAATGTCGTCGCCTTACAGCTACTGGCCTACTATACGGCCAGAGAGAGGGGCTGTTCCATCGACTTCCCACGGAATCTGGCTAAAAGTGTCACCGTGGAGTAAGGCAGAATGGCTCAGGAGTTATAAACTGTCTCGCAAAAGCTGGTTGATACCTGATGGTGCATTGGCTATAATGTCTCAAAGCCCATTTGTCTCAAGGTGTTAAATTGCTTCAATAGGAGGCGGGCGTCAAATCGTCAAATTATGGAGACGGCAAGGGATTCAGTCAAAATCAGGGGTAACCGCTGGCTAACCGTCGGGGTAGTTAACATTACGCACACCTTCGCCCATTTGAATTTAGGGGCGCTTCCCGTCCTCTTTCCACTGTTGCGGGATGAGTTCGCCTTCGGCTATACCGGTATCGCCGTCTTGAATATGGTCAATCAAATAGTCAGGGGCCCGGTACAGTTTACCTTTGGCTTTATAAGTCGGTTCGTAAATCGGGTACGCGTCCTGGCTATCGGGGCTTTGGTGACCTTTTTGGGGATGCTTGGTTTTGCCGGTTCACAAAATTATTTTCACCTGGTGACTACCAGAGCTATCTGGGGCTTTGGCGCCACTCCCAACGACCCTTTGGGCGGCTCCGTCACGGCCGATAGTTTTCCCCGGGTCCGAACCCGAGCCCTTGCCTGGCATCTTACCGCTGGTAATATCGGTACCTGGGCGGCGCCGTTGCTTGTTGCAGCGATGCTTTCTTTTCCTTTTCTGAGTTGGCGATGGATTATCCTCATCCTTGCCACCCCGGTTCTCTTAGTCAGCCTCCTCCTTTTTATCTTGACCGACCCAGCGCCTCGAGGGGAGGCGAGAAGGGGACGAGCACGGGCGGGTTTGGCTGAGTACAAGATGGTACTGCGAGACCGAAACACGATGATTGTGGCAGCGGTCATGGCCATCGGCGCGGCCGGGCGAGAATTGGGGACACTCCAGGTTTACCTGCCGACCTTCGTCGTCGACCGCTTTGGGGTCAGTGTGCCCTTGGCCGCCACTTTTCTTGCCGTCTACACCTTTGCCGGGCTACTGAGCCCGTTAACTATGGGGTGGATTGCCGACCGTACTTCCCCACTGCTGACTCTTCGCGTCACGCTACTTCTCTCGACTGTCTTTTCTTTACTATTTCCGCTAGTGCCGAGAGCCGACATTGTTCTCTACGCTGTTGTCTTCTTTGGTGGCCTTGTTATGCATGCCCGGGGCGTCCTGACCCAATCTATGCTCATCGGTCTGGCACCAGAAGGCGTCAGTACGGACGTCCTACTAAGCGTCTACACCGGGCTACAAGGGCTTATCAGTCCTATATGGATCTTCGTCGGCGGCGTGATTGTAGATAGGTTCGGTATTTCGCCAGCTTTTTGGCTGATGGCTGCATCTTACATTGGGGGTATAATTCTCCTGGGCTTGATCAAGCCTAACCCCAGGCAACCCGAGACCTAGAACATCGGCTTGACAGTCGTTCCGCTGCCAGCTTATACTATTTTGGTGCTTTAAGGGAATTAAGGGTGTCGGGTTTGTTACCAGGATTTTTTATAGAAGGGTGGTATTGAGATGGCAAACCAGATAGGTAAGAGGTATTACTGTGCCAAGTGCGGGGCTGAAGTCATTGTTACCAAGGGTGGTGATGGCACAGTTCACTGTCATGGTCAACCTATGGAACTAAAGAAATAAGGCAAAGTAGTTAAAGGGGGCAATTATTCAGTGGCAAGTCAATTAGGCAAGAGGTATCGCTGCCAGGTCTGCGGTACTGAAATACTGTGTGTTAAGTCTGGCGAGGGGGTTGTTACCTGCTGTGGTCAGGAGGTGACAATCCAGGAACCCAGGGCGATTCCATCCTCAGACTAGAGCAGGTAAACAAAGCTTTTACCGGCTCTGGTGATAGCATTAGTTCCTGTTTAATATCTAGCTCACCGGGATGAGTGTTGTTGCTGTTAAGGAAGCAGCGGTGAGCTATAATAATGACCTATTTAGTCTGTAGCAGGGAGAAAAATTCGGCTCTGGTCTTGGACTTGCTCTGGAAGATGCCCCTGACGACTGAAGAAACAATAGTACTGCCTGGCTTCTTGATACCACGCATAATCATACAGAGGTGCTCTGCCTGAATTACTACAGCCACTCCTTGCGGCCGCATGGCCGTGACAATGGCGTCAGCAATCTGAGAGGTCATCCTCTCCTGAAGCTGGGGGCGCCGAGCTATAATTTCTACTACCCTGGCCAGTTTGCTGGCACCAACGACACGCCCGTCGGCATTCGGGATATAACCTATGTGAGCCATACCGTAGAATGGTAGCAGGTGATGCTCGCACATAGAGTAGAAGGGAATATCCCTGAGGATTACCATTTCCCGGTACCCCTCCTCAAAACCGACTGCCAGCTCTTCCCTGGGGTCCATGTTAAGCCCCATAAAAAGTTCGGCATACATCTCAGCCACGCGCTTCGGAGTATCCACCAGTCCGTCCCTTTTAGGGTCTTCCCCGATAGCCTTAATGATGGCAGTTACTGCTTTTATAATCTCAGCCTCGTCGAACACCATAACTCTCCTAAAATGCTATTACGAAATGACTCTAAAACTAATTAATAGCCCACACTTTCAAGGTGCCTGACCGTATCTCCTGATGAGGTGAGATAAAGCTCGTCTCCTAAGTAGAGGACAGGGCGAACCTTATCTAAATCTAGCATTTCTTCCGGGGTGAAGGCTTCTTGCAGCCGATGTACGGCTACGATTTTCCCGACCAGCAGATTATGGTCACCGTAGTCCCGGTCATCAACTAACTGGCATTCATAGGCGGCATAAGCCGCTTTCAGGATTGGCACCCTGGTCTTTATCGGCTCGTCGCTGGCGATGTTAAACCTCTGAAACTTATCTATCTGCTGACCGCCGCTACTACCCACCTGGTGAATCAGGTCGACTGCCTCAAAGGGCAGGAAGTTAATGCCGAATTCCTTACTGTCAATGATAAGCTGGTAGGTAAACCTCCCGGGAACAATACAAATTCCATAAAGGGGTGGATTGAGGGAGAGAGACGTGTGCCAGTCTACCGTCATGGCATTTTTCTTCCCTTTAGCCTGAGCGGTAACTATGGCGGCTACTTTGGGGTGATGATGGTAGAATGCCCCTACATTTTCACTAATTACCCTGGTCATTACTGAACCTTCCTTAAGTTGTATCAGCCCCAGCCTAAAGCCTGCTCCACGGTGGCTAAATCAGCCGGCAGTTCCAGGAATGGCTGAGCACTTTTCAGGACAACATCAGTATCCTTGAGTCCAGTACCAGTTACCACGCAAACTACCTGCTTGGTTGAGAAGTCCATCCCTTGCTGAGAAAGCTTGATAAGTCCGGCTAAAGGAGCTGCCGAAGCTGGTTCGCCAAAGATACCCTCTTTAGTCGCCATCAGTCGGTGAGCCGCCATAATCTCTTCATCACTAACCATATCAATAACACCGCCGGATTCATCACGAGCGGTAACGGCCTGCTGCCAGCTAGCCGGATTGCCGATGCGTATCGCTGAGGCGACCGTCTGTGGCTTTTTAATAACACGACCCCGCACAATGGGGGCGGCACCCTCAGCCTGAAAACCCATCAGGCTGGGTTTACGGCTTGCCCGGCCGGCTTGACAGTATTCCACAAAACCCTGCCAGTAGGCGGTAATATTACCAGCGTTACCGACCGGGATAAAAAGATAGTCGGGGGCATTACCTAAAACATCGATAATCTCAAAAGCTGCCGTTTTTTGTCCCTCGATGCGGTGGGGATTAACCGAGTTTACCAGAGTAACCGGGTGTTTCTCAGTCAGGCTTCGTACTATACTTAGAGCCTGGTCGAAGTTGCCATTTATAGCGACTATTTTAGCCTCATAGACAATAGCTTGAGTCAGCTTACCCAGGGCGATGTTGCCTTTGGGCACGATAATAATGGCGCTAAGCCCACAGTGAGCGGCATAAGCCGCGGCGGAAGCGCTGGTATTACCAGTTGAGGCACACATTATTGTCTGGCTACCGGCTTCTAATGCCTTGGCGATGGCAACGACCATACCCCTGTCTTTGAAGGAACCGGTGGGGTTGCATCCTTCTAGCTTAAGGTATAGCTCCCCGCAACCAATTTCTTGCTCCAGCCGACTGCACCTGACCAGAGGGGTATCCCCCTCCCCCAGTGAAAACAGGGGTGTCTCAGGTGTCACCGGGAGAAAGTCTTTATACTTAACCAGGACTCCCGGTTTCACTGGCCTTCTCCATAGTCAAGGTTATTCCTCAAGAGATGTTTGAGCGTACAAAACTCCTTTAAGCCAAACTTAAAACAGCCCCGGTAGTGGCAATCCGTAGATAAAAAGTGAATTCAGGAGAAAAGATTTTCCCGGATAGTTGATGCCCTTATATTTATAACGCATATCGGGCAAAAACACAACATCGTAACCCGGCCGGGCGTCAGTAGGAGAGAACATATGATACCGAAATAGAGCGTTAAATCGAGAGAAAATGCTGGTAACTATTAGCGAAGCCTTCACGGCAATAAATTATAAGTCATTAAGGGTAATGCTAAGACTGGCTTGTCTGGAGCCGGGCGTTTCGTTGCTCAGGCATCGTTGGTGGCATAATCGGCTGATACCCACTGCCGGTGGTGCCAATCTCTAAAGGTAATCGGCCGATGCTCCGGATGAAGACCGCTCTCTTCGGCCTTGCGTTGCTCCTCGGCAAGCTTTTCGCCGGCTTCCCCTTCTGTTGCGCCGGCACCGATTAAGAATCTTCCCACACTTCTCTCCTCTTTATCCTAGGATAGAGCGTTGAGCCAGGTAATGTCAAGCCTGAGGAAGGTCTCTAGTGTCGCGTCAGGTAAATAATGTGTCATTCCCGCGAAAGCGGGAATCCAGCCACGCCACCCCACCTGGATTCCGGATCAAGTCCGGAATGACAATGGGAAAGGTGTCAGTGATTAGCCTGATAGGACACTATTAGGAGGTCTGGAATCTTTTCAAGCATGGCTGAGGAGAAGTGTACCAGACAAATCGCGAGGTCGTTTCGAAACCCATCCCCTTGCCCCCTTCCCCCGTATTTAATACGGGGGAAGGGGGAGTAGGAGTAAGAGAGGAGCGAAGCCCCTCTCTAAAATCTCTTCCCTCTCCCCTTTATAAGGGGAGAGGGATTAAGGGTGTGGGGTTACTAGACAATCTCAAATCACTTCTGTTGACATTCTACCAGGAAACTGCCATTATCTAGGCAGTAATTCTGAACAAGGAGGGATAGGCATGGATTTTGAACCCATCCCGGGACTGGCCGAGGCCAGGAAGAAATACGATGATTTTTTCCGGGAGGAGATGAAGAAAGCCCCGCCAGGATGGGAGGGGGGTCCAGAAGACCTGGCTACCCACGAGGGCCATGCTTTTCAGAGGTATGTGGCTCGTGAACTGGGGAAAAGGGGATGGGTGTGTCTCGCCTGGCCGAAAAAGTACGGGGGCTTGGAGAAATCTCACTTTGAGCAGCTTGCCTTCAATGAAGCGAGAGCCTACTGGAAGGCGCCCGGCGTGGACCAGTTTGGTGCCGGTATGATTGGTCCGACACTGCTGGCGGTTGGCAGCGAAGAGCAGAAAGAAAGATTCTTGCCCCCGATTGCCCGGGGGGAGATATGGTGGGCCCAGTTGTGGAGTGAGCCTAATGCCGGCTCTGATTTAGCCGCGGCGCAAACCTTCGCTCAAAGAGAGGGTGACGATTACATAGTCAACGGACAGAAGTGCTGGACTTCCGGCGCTCACCATGCCGATTGGGGTTTTGCCGTGGTCAGGACAAGCCGGGAGCAGACCAGAAGCCGGGCGCTTTCTTATCTCCTGATTGACCTGAGGAGCCAGGGCATCACCATTAACCCCCTGGCGACGATGTCCAGCCATCGCACACAAGAAGCCTATTTTAATGAGATATTCCTCGATAATGTCCGGGTACCGGTCGTCAACCGGGTGGGAGAGGAAAATGATGGCTGGCGAATGATTCGTGCCACCATGAACTTTGAGCGGTCTGGACTTAGTGCCTACGGCGCCATGAGGCGGGAGTTACTAGAGCTAATCGAGTTTTGCCGGGAGACAAAGTGGCAGGGTGAGCCTCTGCTCAATAAGCCCCTGGTGCGTGACCGCCTGGCGCAACTGGCAATTGATATCGAAGCCGGGATGGCTTCGGCGCGCCATGTGCTCTGGGGGCAGTACAAGCTATTTCTCGGTGAAGAAAGCCCCAGGGACCAGGCGACCCGCTCTTCCTCGCTAAAATATTACCGCAGTGAGTTAAGCCAGCGCTTTGCCTACACTGGCTGCCAAATCTTTGGTCTTTACTCCCAGCTAAAGAGGGAGTCCAGGTGGGCCCCCCTATACGGTAAATTTGAAAAAGAGTATCAATCTTGTCTTGGTAATAACATCGCCTCTGGTACCACCGAGATTCAGAAGAACATTATCGCCTGGGAGGGCTTGGGATTACCCAGAATATAAGCCGGAACTTCTATTGTGGGGGAGCAAGGATGAATCTTGATTTTACTGAAGAGCAAAAGATGCTGAGAACAATGGCTCGGGATTTTCTGTCGACAGAGTGCCCCAAGAGTCTGGTCAGGCAACTGGAAGAGAGTGACCTTGGTTACTCGCCAGAGATATGGAAAAAGATGGCCGGGCTGGGTTGGCAGGGGATAATGCTTCCCGAAGACTACGGGGGCACCGGCATGACCTTCTTCGACCTGGTCCTGGTCATCGAGGAAATGGGACACAATATTCTACCCGGGCCCTTTTTCTCGACCGTTATCTGCGCCGCCACTATTCTGGAAGCCGGCACAGAAGAACAAAAAAGAGAGTTTCTCCCTAAGGTATCTGCGGGAGAGATGATTCTTACCCTGGCTTTGACTGAGCCCAGCGCCAGTTGGCAGCCGCAACATATCTCGGTGCGCGCCGCGGCCAGCGGAGAAAACTACGTCATTAATGGCACCAAGCTCTTTGTCCCTGATGCCCATGTTGCCAATTACCTTTTGGTTGTGACCAGAACCAAAAAGAGTGCCAAGCCGGAAGAAGGCATAACTATCTTCCTGGTCGATGCCGGGAGTCCCGGTATTCAGTGTGAACCCCAGCTTACTATGGGTCTGGATAATAAGTCTGAGGTCGTCTTTGAAAATGTGGCTGTCCCCAGGAAAAACATCCTGGGTAAGCTAAATCAGGGCTGGACGATAGTGCAGAGCACATTGATGAAAGCGGCGGCGGCTAAGGTTGCCGAGATGAGTGGTGGCTGCCAGGCATCTTTAGAGATGACGGCTGACTATGTCAAAGAAAGGGAGGCATACGGGCACCCTATTGGTGGCTTTCAGGCCATCCAGCACTATCTGGCCGATATGTGGGGCTATACGGATAGGACCAAAAGTATTGCCTGGGAGGTAAACTGGAAGGTGAGTGCCGGCATGGCTACCGCCCTGGATGTAGCTATCGCCAAGGCTTGGGCGAACGAGGCCTATAAGTGGGTTACCGAGAGAGCCGTGCAATGCCACGGTGCGATTGGCACTACCCGAGACCATGATATCGGGCTCTACTACCGCCGCGCCAAAGTGGCTGAACTCGACTACGGTGATACCGACTACCAGAAGGAGATAGTCGCCGGCGAACTTGGCTTCTAGACTCTGTTATTATTCCAAGGGGAAGAAATGAGCCTGACTCTAGCCACCGGATGCCCTATGACAGCAGACTATCTAACAGGCTCTGGTTAAAACCGACGACAACCTCGTCATCAATAGTAATCACGGGTACAGCCGTTTGTCCTCCTTTTTGTAGCATCTTCCTGGTTACATCCCTGCCCGACTCCTGCATCAAGGCGAAGGTTATGTCCATTTCCTCAACCAGGTTATGTTCAATATACGAAATCTCTTTTCGCGCAAGATACTCTTTCGCTCGATGGCACCAGGGTCAGCCGGGAGTAGTATAGATAACTACCTTTTTATCAGCCATTTTTTAACTCCTCGACAGGGGTCACTCCAGCTAATCCGATAGTAGCATCCTATGCTCGTCTGTGGCAGATGTCAACATTTGCTGTAAAAGTTTAGTTTACTGAAAGAGCAGGGCTACTAGGATATCTGTTGGCGCGTAATCATCGGTTAACAGGATGGGGTATCTTGCCGCCAGGTAATTCTCCAGTTCAGTTTCAGTGTAAGGATAGCCGGTGATGTTGCCTCCCCTGTCTTCGGTGACAAACTGGCGGTAGCTGGTCAGGTCAATGCGGCGGTCGCTGGCGGCAATGGCAAAAGTGCCGCTGCCTACCTCGTCCGGGCTTCTGCCGGCTCCAAAAAAATAAACATACTGGAAAGCCTGCCCGAGCGTATGGATGAAAGAGGGCAGATAACGGCCGCGCTCATAATCATCGACAATATTGACCAGGTAAATGCCATCATCCTCCATATTGGCTTTTATCAGCCTGTCAAATTCCAGCGTGGTCAGGTGATAAGGAGTCGAGCGGTCATTGAAGACGTCACCGATGACAATGTTGTACCTATCTCCTGTCTGGCGTTGAATCAGAAAAAGGCGGGCGTCTTGATTATAGGTCTTGATGCTGGTCGCCAGCGGCAATCCCAGTTCTTGATGAGCTACCTCTGTCACCACCGGGTCAATCTCCACTACCTCATTGATACTTCCCGGGTAGACGGTTTCCATATATCGTGGGAAGGTATAGCCACCACCGCCAAGGTAGAGGATTCTGGGTGCCGGGTTTTCTCTAGCCAGGTAACCTACCATCTCTTCAAAGACCTTGAGATAGGCGTAGACTAAAACGGTGGGGTCGTCCGGGTTGGTGTAGCTGTGCACCAGATGGTCAAGGGCTAGCACCCTGACATTTTTATCACCCTGATAGACAGTAATGGTATAGTAATTGGATTCCCGGCGCATTATCATTCTGGCGGCATAGGTTTCCGGCCGGGGCTTCCCTGACTGGAAGAGAAAGGCGGCGGTCAGAGCTATTTCTATAATAGCCGTCCATATTACGAAATTCTTCAAAGAAAGGCGCCATCTACCGGGAACCCTCCAGGAGAACCAGGCGGTTATTCCCATCAGGAACAGAACAGCTGCCACCAGCCAGACTATCGTCCTGGTGCCGAACCAGAGGATAAAATAGAAACCGGTCATAAAGGTGCCGAGGATAGCCCCGGCGGTGGAGAAAGCATATATCGTGCCGACAACACCACCCGTCCGCCCCAGGTCAGCCAGGGTTAGCTTGATGACCATCGGTGAAACCATACTGAGGATAATGGCTGGCAAAAAAAAGATAAAAGAAGTTTTCAGAATAAAGTTCCACATCACCGGCAGGTTGCCGAACCAGTTAGCCGAGGTGACGATATTAGTTGCCGGCAGGATGGCGATGGTTGCCAGGCTGCCAGCCAGGAATATCGCCGCCAGCACTAGCGGTGAAGGACGCCTATCAGCTATCTTACCCCCGACGTAGTTACCCAGGGCAATGCCGGCCAGGATAACCCCGATAATACTGGTCCAGGTATAGAGTGAGACGCCGATATGAGGCGCCAGTATCCTCGAGGCGATGAGTTCGATTACCATGACACAGAAGCTGCTGATAAAAGCGATGGTATTTGCCTTCCATAGTGTGGAAATATGATGCACGACGAACTCCCAGTGATGGCTGATGAATATATTAGCATTCCTCAGTGATTGAGGGCAAACTGGAAGTTATTTGTGTTATAATCCATACGGTAATAATTAGTGATGACTCCTATTTATACGACTTAAGTCATAGTCGGCGATGTCGATACAGTGTATTCTTCTTGCAGAAGTGAGAAATCGGAACGTCCGTGACCAGAGGAGGTGAGAGGAATGACTTTTCAATGTCCGGGGCAGGATATGAGAAAGCTGCGGGTGGAGCTATACAAATGTCCTAACTGTAGTGCTGAGGTTGAAATCTTCTCTGACGAAATGAGAGTGAAGTGCCGGAAATGTGGTGAGATAATTTACCGGGAGCAAACACCTTCCTGTCTCGATTGGTGTGCTTCCGCCCGTCAATGCCTGGGGGAGGAGAGGTGGCAAGCGGTGAGGGGTGGGGGTAGTAATGCCACCTGAGGCTTTAAGCCAGGGCTTTAAGACAAATTGTAAAAATAAAAAGGTTTGAAAGAGGTATCATGGCGGAGACGGCACAACCTTCCACCGAGGAAAAGAGTTGTATCATTTGTGGGGTTAAAAGTGAGGAGAGGATATTGCTTTGTGGTGAACAGCAGGGTAAGCCGGTGTGGGTCTGTGTCCGCTGCTTACCGGCGCTGATACATGGTGGACACTAACTGAAATGGCAAGGTGATAAATTGAGTAAGACGACATTGGGCTTTCTTTTTACCGGCTTGGTTTACCTGGTAATCGGCGTCACCCTGGGAGTTTTGTTCTTCATTATTCCTGAAACGCGCCCCCTGAAGTCGGTGCACATCCATCTTAACCTGGTGGGCTTTGTTATCTTCACTATCTTCGGTATTGGTTATCATATCCTGCCCCGTTTCCGGGGGAATCCCCTCTTTAGTGAGAGACTGGCCTGGTGGCAGTTCTGGCTGGCTAATGTGGGGCTGGTGGGGCTGGTCTTCTCCCTGGGTCTGGGGGCTTATTTAGACTCCGATGGTGTGAGAGTTGCCCAGGTAGTCTTCGGCAGCACTCTGGCACTATCTATCTACCTTTTCGTCTATAATATGCTGAGAACTCTGCTCGGTAAATAGTGAGGTGAATAAAATGAGTAGTGAACTTGAAGATAAAATAGTTTCTTCCCTGGTAGATGAGCGTTTGCCGTGCCTGGTTGCCTTTGATGTTGCCGGGGAAGTAAAGGTCGGCCGGCGTCAGGTTGGGGATGCGGCAAACAGGCTGAAGATAAGGGTGGTTGATTGCCAGCTAGGTTGTTTCGATTCTAAAAAGGCGACCCACGATGACCTGGTGGGTAAGCAGATAAGCAGGGCGGTGATAGACACCGTGGAGTCGTGCCTGGTTGGTGGCTCTCTGCCCTGCGCCGTAGCTTTTAAAGTAGCTGAGACGCTTAAAGTTACTCCCAGAGAGGTGGGCGATGCGGCAACCAGGCAAAAGATAAAGATATCCCGTTGCCAGTTAGGCTGTTTCCCATAAATCGATAAACAGGAGGTTAGAGCGATGGCAAAGACAACGGCAAAGTTTGACAAGGGTATGAATATCGGTGATGTCATCAAGGCACACCCCGGGGCGGAAAAAATTATCGAGAAATACTTCGGCAAGGGCTGCTTTACCTGTCCGGGCATCAAAATGGAATCCATCACCTTCGGCTCGACCATGCATGGCGTCGACCCTGAGGCAATAGTTAAAGAACTTAATGAACTGGGGTAGGACGGGCTTCGTTTACCAGAGAGGCAAGAATGTCTAAACTGCTTGACAGCCTGGACGACAAGAAAATCAGAGACATTCGGGTACTGGGTAACTTTATCTCTATTTTCTGTCGGGAAAATCACGGGACGGAAGCTAGGGCTGGCTTCCTTATTGGCTTCCTTATTAAGGATGCCAGGTTAGCGCGCAGTCTGAGCGGTGAAGAAATACCGTTATGTGCCGATTGTCACAAATTGCTTGCCCACGGTATCGCTAAGCTAGCCCAATGCCCCTATGAACCCAAGCCGATGTGTAAGAAGTGTGAAACCCACTGCTACGCACCGGGCTACCGAGAAAAAATACGAGAGATTATGAAGTTCTCCGGTCTGTACCTGGTTAAGCACGGACGTTTGGATTTATTAGCCCATTATCTCTTTTGAAAGCGAGGGCAACATGAATGCTACCAAGACCAAGCTGATGGAGGCGATGGAAGCCTACTTCAACGGGGATAGCAAAAGAATCAATCATGCCCACAGAGTAACGGAATATGCCGAGCAACTATTGGAGGCGGAAGGGGGGGACTATACAATTGTAATCGGGGCGGCGGTACTTCACGATATAGGGATTCACGCGGCTGAACAGAAGTATGGCAGCGCTGCCGGTAAGTACCAGGAAATAGAGGGGCCACCCATTGCCCGTCCAATCCTGGGCAGACTGGGCTTTGTACCCGCTCAAATCGAAGAAATTTGTGATATCATTGCTCACCATCATAGCCCGGGTAAGATAGCTACCAAGAATTTTGGAATTCTCTATGATGCCGATTGGCTGGTAAATTTAAAAGACGAGTATGATATTCAGGACAGGAACAAACTGAGTAGCATCATTGACAGGGTATTTCTCACCGGGAGTGGCCAGGCTCTGGCCAGAGAAATTTACCTGCCAGCCGACGGAGACCTTGAAAAACTATCTCCTTAAGAGGTAGAATTGGATTTACTTAAAAAGGGTGACTTTCGTCTCTAATCTAATTAGGGAGGTGGAAAATGTACGAGAAGCTGCTTGTTCCGCTGGATGGTTCCAAGTTGGCCGAGTGTGTTCTACCCCATGTCGAAGAGCTTGCCCGAAGCTGTGGTACCAGGGAGGTCATTCTGGTTAGCGTAACGGAGGGCATCACCGGTTATAAGGCGGCCCCTGAGTATAAGCCACCGGGACAATTTCTCCAGCTCCGAACTGTGTCTCGAGTCCCCGTGGCTGTGGGTAAAAAACAGGGGCAAGCCCAAAGGTATCTCGGTCGGATAGCCAAGCGACTGAGGAGCAAGGGGATTGAGGTGCGCAGCGAAGTGCTCCTTGGTAATCCGGCCCAGGAGATTACCAGCTTCGCCGAGCATGACGGGGTTGACCTTATCGTTATGGCCAGCCACGGCCGGTCGGGACTCAGCCGCTGGGCTTCCGGTAGTGTTGCCGAAAGGGTCTTCCGGGCTAGTAGCGTCCCGGTTTTGATGGTGAAAGCACCGGGCTCTTTGCCGGGCATCTAATGAAATGCCAGGGATAAAAGGCTTTGGCAAAGAACAAATTGCCAGGCTCGTGGCCGGAAGAAGGTTCCAGTTTGGCTTGTTGAGATGGCTATGACCAGTAACAGACTTGGTTTTCAAGCCGGTTGCCAGACCACCGCCATGGGCATCATGCCGCACACTGACTTGGAAAAAGCCCTGAACCTGGCTCTCAGTCTGGACATACCTTTTTATCCTCAGTTGCCCAATATCAGTTTCTATGAAGATATGTATGTCCAGGCATCACAAAACTTCCCGGGAATAATTGTTGACCCGGAAAACGAAAGAATCGGCTTCGACAATACCAAATTTGAGCAGGAGCTGCCTGATTATTCCCAGCGGATGGCTGAGTCTGAGACCTTTGCCCTGAGCCGGAGCTACTCAGTAGTCTATCACCGGTTCCTGGCGCAAGACCTCCGAAAATATCCGGCCATTCGGGGGCAGGTAACCGGTCCGGTGAGCTTCGGCTTCAGAGTTACCGACCAGGACTCCCGACCTGTCATTTACAATGAGGGAATAAGGGCACTGCTCTTTGATTTCATTCAGAGAAAAGCCAACCTCCAGTACCGGCAACTTAAGGAGAAGAATCAGAACGCCTTTGTCTGGCTGGATGAGCCCGGGCTGGGGTGGGTATTCAGTGGTCTATCCGGTTATCACGATGTTCAAGCGAAACAAGACTATCAGGGTTTCCTGGCTGGCCTTGATGGCCCCAGGTCACTGCATCTCTGTGCCAGTGTTAATCTGCCGTATCTTCTCGAATTGGGAGTTGAGCTTCTATCATTTGATGCCTACCAGATGGAGCTTATGCCCAAGGGATATGCCAGTGCCGTGGCTGATTTCCTCAGAAGCGGTGGTATTATCTCCTGGGGCATTGTCCCCACTGACTCAGAAAATCTGGCTAAAGAGACGCCGGCAACGCTAGCCAGGCTACTTTCAGGTTACTGGGAGGTAGTATCCCGGAACACCGGCTTAGCGGCCAAGCAGATTGCCGAACAAGCCTTAATTGCCCCGGCGAGATGCTGCCTCAAAAATATAGGCCGGGTCGGTGCCAGCAATGACTCGGCTGTCTGCGAAACTAAGGGAAGCCTCGATTTAACGATTGAGGAAGAGCTGGTTGAGAAGGCGTTCGTGTATCTGGGGGCACTCTCCGGAATTCTTAAAAACAAATTTGACCTATGAGGCTAAGCTAATCCGGGTAATCTGTGCCACCTTACCGATTCTATTTCTATATTGAGAAAAACTAAAGATGAGTTTGTGGTAAGGTGTTAATAAAAGATGTTAGTATTAAAGGAGGAGGCCGGCGATGGTAACGGAACAGAATAAAACTCTAAGAGCACTTCAAATGGCTATCCAGATGGAAATCGATGGCAAGCAGTATTATCTGAAAGTCAGCCGGGAAAGTAGTAACAGGATAGGTAAGGAGCTGTTACAGTCACTGGCCGCTGAAGAAGATATTCACCGGCAGAAGTTTGAGGAGATATATGGGGCTATCCGAAATAAAAAGGACTGGCCGATAACTGGTTTCCAGCCTGATGGCGGCCGGGGATTGAGGACCGTATTTGCCCGGGCAACTGAGGAGATGGGCGCCGTTGCGAAGGCCTCTACCACCGAGCTTGATGCCATAGAGACAGCTATGGGTATGGAAAATAAAACTTATGATTTCTATAAAAACCAGAGCAAAAAGGCTACCTATGATGCTGAGAGAGACTTCTACGAGGCTTTGGCGGCGCAGGAAAGGGGGCATCACGCGGTTTTGCTTGACTACTATGAATATCTCAAAAACCCGGCCGGTTGGTTCGTCAAAAAGGAACACCCCTCTCTGGATGGTAACTAAGCGGCCAGAGATACGTGACAGCCAGCTAAAAGGAACTTTTTTATAACCAGAATACTTTATAAAGAGAGGGAAACGATGGAATTTAAAGGAAGCGGGACCGAGAAAAACCTGGAGACTGCCTTCGCCGGGGAGTCGCAGGCGGGCAACAGGTATACCTATTTCGCTATCGTCGCCAAAGAGGAAGGCTTCGAGCGGATTGCCGGGGTATTCCTGGAGGGGGCTGAGAATGAAAGGGTACACGCTAAGAAGGAGTTTGATTTTCTTAAAAAGACAGGAGATACCGAGGCTAATCTGAAAGCCGCCGTGGAGAGTGAGCACCGCGCCTGGACTGAGATGTACCCCGAATTTGAGCGGATAGCTCGTGAAGAAGGCTTCACCGAGATTGCTGAGTTCTTTAAGAGGATTGCTGAGATTGAAAAGCAGCATGAAAGGAGATACCTTGCCCTGCTGAAGAATGTGCAGGAAAAGTCGATTTCCAGGAAACCCCGGGTAGTTGAGTGGAAGTGTCCTAGCTGCGGTTGGCTCCAGGAAGGGCTGGAAGCTCCGGATGAATGCCCGACCTGCCAGCACCCCAGGAGCGGTTTTGAGGCATTTACCGGGGACTATTACGGTCTATAGTTAAAATAGTTTAATGGGAAGGGCGTGAAGTGAACCTGGGGGCGTTACACAAATGAAGAATTACCCGATGGCCGGTTGTGTCCTGTCTGCGAGGCGGACAAGAGTGGTTTGAAAGGAAGACTGGGGTGGAACCAAGAGAGATAAGACCTGGAGTCTACTTCGTGGGGGCGATTGATTGGGACCGGCGGCTCTTTGATGCCCTGATACCGTTACCTGATGGCACAAGTTATAACTCATATTTGATTAAGGGAAGCGAGAAGACGGCTCTGATTGATGCGGTAGACCCCGCTATGCAGGCGGTGCTGATAAATCACTTGAGTGAATTTGGCGTCAAGAATATCGATTATGTGGTGGCTAATCATGCCGAGCAGGACCATTCCGGTACTATCCCGCTTGTCCTGGGGGAATATCCCGGGGCCAAAGTAGTTACCAACCCTAAATGTAAAGATATGCTCATCGACCTGCTCATGATTCCCGAAGAGCGCTTTATCACGGTGAGCGATAAAGAGGCTATCTCGCTGGGAGGTAGCACTCTGGAGTTTATCTATACTCCCTGGGTACACTGGCCAGAAACGATGAGTACTTACTTGCGAGAAGAAAAAATCCTGTTCTCCTGTGATTTTTTCGGCTCTCACCTGGCGACCACCGACTTATATGTAACTGATGAAGGGCAGGTGATTGAAGCCGCCAAGAGGTATTACGCCGAAATTATGATGCCCTATCGGACAAGTATCGAAAAGAACCTGGTGAAGCTAAAGGATTATGCTATTGACATCATTGCTACCAGTCATGGTCCAATATATGATAAACCAGCGTCCATCACGAAAGCCTATCATAGCTGGGTCTTCGATGCGCCCAAAAATATCGTGGTCTTACCCTATATCTCGATGCATTCCAGCACTCGTAAGATGGTTGAATATTTCGTTGAAGCCTTAGTCCAGAGAGGGGTAACGGTGAAGCAATTCGACCTCGCCGTAACGGACATCGGGAAGCTGGCAATGGCACTGGTAGAGGCCGCTACAATTGTTATCGGCACGCCGACTGTTCTCGCCGGGGCACATCCCAATGTCGTTTCCGCTGTCTTCCTGACAAATGCCTTGAGACCGAAACTGAGATTTGCCTCTGTCATTGGCTCCTACGGCTGGGGAGGTAGAACTATCGAACAACTGGTCGGGATGATGTCCAATCTGAAGATAGAAATACTGGAGCCGGTACTGAGCAAGGGTTTCCCTAAAGAAGCTGATTTCGCGGCTCTGGATAATCTGGCGGCTACTATTGTTGAAAAACACAAAGAGAATAACTTTACCTGATAGTCTTTTGCCAGATACCGATGCAGGGAACAGTTGTGGAGGTGATTAATGGATAAAGACAAGACCATCGCCTGGCTGAACCAGGATATTGCCGGTGAGCATGCCGCCATTATTCAGTACCTGACCCATGCCTACGCGATGGGTGAGGGCGAGATGGCTTGTGAAATTGAAGCTATCACCAGGGAGGAAATGCGCCACCTGGACTGGTTGGCTGAAACCATAGTCGAATTGGGTGGTGTCCCCACTCTGGAGCGGGGGAAAATGCGCAGCGGCGGCCAGGAAGTGGCTGATTGGATGGCAAATAATGTGCGCTTAGAAGAGGATGGCATCAAGCGCTATCGGGAGCAGATTAAGTCTATAGATGACCCGGGGATAAGGCGGTTATTGCAGAGTATCCTGTCTGACGAAGAATCACACCGCGCTGATTTTCAGCACTTCGTGGCTAAATCCCGGCAGGAAGGGGCCAGGGATTTGAGGGGTAATCACCAGGACAGGACCACCCGGATTCTTGCCCGGAGTATTGAACATGAGTACACTGTTATTCTTCAATATATGCTTCACTCCTACATGACCACCAACCAGGAGGTAAAGAAGAAGCTTGAGGACCGGGCTATTAATGAGATGCAGCACTTGGGCTGGCTGTCAGAAAAGATGGTTGATATCGGCGGCCATCCCAGGATAGAGCATACCGAGCTTGACCAATCGGTCGCTACGGCTGATATGTTACGGGCTGATCTTCAAATTGAGCAGGAGGTGGCGGCTGAATATGACAGCGCTGCCAGGGAAACTGAAGAGCCTGCCTTGAAGAAGCTCTTTCTTCGCATCAGGGACCATGAAATCTATCATTCTGAGGTCTTCAGCGACCTGTTAGAGAAGGAATCTAAAGACCAGAGTAATGACGAGAAATAATGACTTACACGGCAAGAGACCTGGCTAATCTTAATCCAGGCAGTTGGCTGATGCCAGTAGTAGCTATTTAGATTAATCGCCGTTGAGTTCGGTAGCAATTCTTTCGTCGAGGTGCCGAATGGAGACTTTTCGTGGTAAGGCACATTTACCCGGGGCTGACAGGGAATGGAATGTGCAACTGGAGATAGATTGGGATAAAAAGGAAGCTGATGTCCATATTGATGAAGCCCCGGATGGTATCACCGACTGGCCTGGTCTGGCGGTGCAAACCTTCGGCCCCAGGGATGAGATAGTCTTTAGAACTAAAGGTATACCGCCATTGTTTACCCACTGGTGGCACTTTGCCCGTAGTGGTCGCGGCGACCTCTGGGGTATTATCCTGGGGCTGCCGGATGTAGAAGGCAGATGGAGAATCTGCATGATAGCCCTCGACAGAATTGAGCAGTAGTCGGGTATCAGGTTATCTCAGGAAAGCCCTTCTCGGCGTGTCTTATGGGATAACCGGCGGTAAAAATGGGGAAGGGTGACCATGGCTTAATTTGTGGGAGTAGGTCACAGGTCTAAGGCTCTTTCGTAGTCGCCCGGATTATTCAGGTCGACGAGGGCAATAGGAGAAGACGTTATTAGCTCCGCCACCTGTGCCCGGTGGCGGAGCGTAACATGGCGCAAGCCCATTTTTTCCTCTGAGATTTCAAGTAACTCGGGGAAAAGGGGACGAGAAAAGATGGGGGGATGGCAACGTCTACCTTCGTAGACTGGTAGGGTAATTAAATTCCCGCAGTTCTGGTGCCACTCAATCATCTCCTCCAACAGGTGGTATGGTCTGGGCTGGTCGATAGCCAGAATAATTACCGATTCGCTTGGCGCCGGGAGCATCCTCATCCCGGCTTTGATAGAGCTGCATCTGCCTGAGGGGTAGTCGGGATTGATTGTCACCGAGACCCTGGCTGTTTTCTTAATCAGTGGCAGTAATTTGTCCGCCTCAAAACCGAGCACGACAATGGTCTCGTCTACCGTGGTCTGTCTCAGTTGGTCAAGCTGATATTCCAGGAGAGTTTTCCCTTTCCAGGGGAGCCGGGCTTTATTCTGGCCCATACGAGTGGATTCGCCGGCAGCGAGAAGGATAGCGGCAATGCTCATTCATATTCCTTACTCAACTCATCATTTCGGGAGCGAGCCTGAGGGGTTTGCCATCGCCCCCAAGCTTTTCCATGAGTATCTCCGCCATAATGCTGAGTGCGATTTCCTCGGAGGTCCTGGCGCCCAGATTCAATCCTATGGGGATGTGGACATGGTGGAGCTTCTCCGGGGGGACACCCTCGACGGCTAGCTGCCGATAGATTAAGTTCACCTTTCGTTTGCTACCAATCACCCCAATATAGGTGGCCGGAAATTCGACTACGGCGCGTAGAGCCTCGTAGTCCAGTTTGTGGCCACGCGTGGCTATGACGACAAAGGTACCGGGTGAGATGGGGAACTCCTTGACTGTTTCTACAATGGGGGCGGCGATGACTTCATCGGCCTCGGGGAAACGCTGTCGGTTAGCGAATTCCTCCCGGTCATCAACCACCACCACTCTGAAGCCAAGAAGCTTTGCTATAGTGGAGAGGGCTTTGGCAATATGTCCCGCCCCAACAATAAGCAGAGTGTCTAGGCATTGGAACACCTCGATAAATAGCTCAGCTTCTCCCAGGGATACCAGCTGAGGTTCGCCAGTTGAAAGGGCACGTAACGTAACCTCCCTGGCCGAATTCTCCTGGGATAGAATCTCTGGAGAGCCCAGCAAGATGTCACCATCCTCTGCCATCAGGACCTTAGCGCCAACAGTGGTCCGGCTCGCTGGCGAACGGACCAGGGTAGCCAGCACCACTCGTTGTCTGCCATCCAGGGCATCAAGTATCTCCTCGGCCAAAGGAAGGGACTTTTCCTTGCCGCCCACAGCGTCGATAAGGATTTCCATAGTGCCTCCGCAGACCAGACCCGACTCCGCGGCCAGTTCATCGCTGAGAAGAAACTCCCGAACCACCGATTTTCCGCTGCTTATAACCCCCATCGCCTCTTGCCAGACCTCGGCCTCCACACAACCGCCACCGACGCTGCCCAGGATACTGCCATCCGGGTATACCAGAAGTTTAGCTCCCTGCTTCCTCGGTGTGGAGCCTTTTGTTGCCACTACGGTGGCTAGAACGCCGCTCTTCCCCGCTTGACAAAACTGGCGGATCTCTTGAAAAAGTTCCTTCATGTCTTTTTACCTTACTTCGATTTCTCCTGCTCCCGCAGAGCCCAGAATAACGCCTCCGGGGTTATGGGTAGTTCCTTTAGTCTTATCCCCACGGCATTATCAATGGCATTGGCGATGGCGGCGAGGGTAGGGACAATGGGCGGCTCACCCACTCCCCGTACGCCATAGGGCCCGGCGGCCGAACCAACCTCCACCAATATGGTTGCCATGAAAGGCAGGTCAACAGCCGTGGGCAGGCGATAGTCCAGGAAAGTGGCGTTCTGCATCACCCCTTTTTGGAAAATATAGTTTTCCATTAAAGCCCAGCCGATACCTTGAGTGATGGCGCCCTGCATCTGGCCCTCTACCAGAGTGGGATTGACCGCCAGGCCAACATCCTGAGCCGCTACGTAGGACAGTATTTTGACCTTACCCGTTTCTCTGTCGACTTCGACATCGGTTGCCTGAACGGCGAACATCGGCGCCGGTTGGGCTACTCTCACTGAGCCCCGCCCTGTTATCGGGCCATCACCTGAGGAACCAATACTCTGCCGGGCTAAATCCGCCAGGGAGACGAATTTCTCCGGCATCCCCTTTATGCGAACACATCCCTGAGTGAACTC
>JACQGQ010000016.1 GCA_016199495.1 Chloroflexota bacterium | reverse complement strand
GCCTCAAAAGCCAGCTTTCTCAGCCCTTGATGGGTTTGCTCCGGTAGATAAATCATGGTTCTTTTCATTGGTCTCTCCCTCGATACTAATAAATCCATATACATTATAGCACATATATGCCAAGATGCTCGAACATACCCATAAGGCATCCTATTCAGATTTAGAATAAGTTCTACTCATAGCAAAGCCTTTCATTTATTCTACCACCCCACTCACCAAGTTTCTAGGCAATATCCCTTAGTGCCTGGGCTAAGTCCGGGGGGAGGGGGGAGGTGAGCTCGACATACTCGTCGCTGGAGGGCAGGTGAAAGCCGAGGCGGGAGGCATGGAGAAATTGCCGCGACAGGTAAGGCGATGCCACGCCGTACACCTTGTCCCCCACCACCGGATAGCCGATCGCCGCCAGGTGAACCCGTATCTGGTGGGTGCGCCCGGTCTCCGGTCTGACCTCAAGCAGGCTATAGTTACCGGTATAGTTAACGACATGGTATTGAGTCCGAGCTTGCCGTCCTTTGTCCTCAGTTACCACGGCCATGCGCTGGCGGTGACGGCGGTCACGACCGATAGGCGCCTCGATAACTCCGTCTTGCGGAGTGAGTTGCCCCTTGACCAATGCCAGATAGTCCTTGACCACAGCACGAGCCTTAAACTGACCCGCCAGATTTTGGTGAGCGCCACTATTCTTAGCGACCAGCATCAACCCCGAGGTATCCTTATCTAACCGATGCACAATCCCCGGCCGTAGTGAGTCGCCAGTATCAGGCAAGCTGGATAAGTGAGACAGAAGAGCATTGACCAGGGTATGACCTGGGTGTCCCGCGGCCGGATGAACGACCACTCCCGCCGGCTTATCGACAACCAGAAGGTCATCGTCCTCATAAATAATAGCTAATGGAATAGCCTCGGGCAGCAAAGAACTGGGTGTGGGGGGCGGTAGGTTGATAGTTAGCCTATCGCCAGCATTAAGTTTAAGTCCTGCCCTGGCGTCCTGGTCATTGACCTTAATATAGCCATCACCGATAAACTTTTGGACTTGCGTTCGAGATAGTTCCGGGTAGTGCTGACTAACATACTTATCAAGGCGACTACCCGATTTATCAACCAGCAAGCTAGTTACCTTGATATTGTTTACCAACCTCACCCCCTCTCTTTCTTTACTCCCCCTTCCCTTGGTAAAGGTCTTGTATCAAAAGTCGTCATTCCCGTGAAAACGGGAATCCATTGGTATAATCAGGCACGTCTCTAGATTCCCACTTGCGTGGGAATGACAAAAAGACTTAAAAACGGCACTTATGATACAAAGCCCTTGGTAAAGGAAGGGGGTTAGAAGGATAGATTATACCATGAAGGCTTCGCCTCTCTTTCATTAAGGGACGGAGGAAGTACAGATTTCTTATTTTTTGTGCTTTAATCTGCTAAATCCAAGTTTTTAGCTCTGGATAAAAAACGAAGGGAATAAGCAAACAAAATAAGACCAACCGTTATCGCCGAATCAGCAATGTTAAACGTCGGCCAGATGCTGATATTGATGAAATCGGTAACACCGCCAAGGCTGGGATTCAAGCGGTCAATCAGGTTACCTGTTATCCCGCCAAGAACTAAGCCCAGGGCTGACTTACCTAACCGGCTCTCTAAAGAGGGAAACCAGCGAGAAAAAAAGAGGGTATAGGCTAAGATGGTGATGATACCGACCAGGGCGACTATGGTCAGGGCGAATGATTGCCCTTGAAATGAACCAAAGGCGGCCCCCGTATTAGGCGGAACACGCATTATCCGGAAGAATCCTACCTCAAAAACCGTATAGCCTACGGGATAAGACCTTATCCCTATCTTACTGAACTGGTCAGCGACCACCACCAGCAAGGCAGTAAGGAAGAAGACCACGTTCCACCATTTAGCCTGAAGAGGTTCGGCCCTTTTCATTCTTTGCCTTACAATCCATGCACAAGCTGGCTTGGGGAAGTGCCTCTAATCGGGCTGGGTCGATAGGTTGGCCACAATTATCACATAAGCCATAGGTTTCTTTTTCAAACTTATGTAAAGCATGTTCCACCCCAACTAGCTGGTCTCTTATCTGTTTCTCCAGAGCCAGCCGTTTTTCCAATTCAAAGCTTTCTGTAGCCTCTTCCTCTCTTTTGCCAAAAGGGCTACCCTCTCGCCTCACCTCTATGGGAGGGAGGTTAGCTTGTAGTTGCTCCAATTCCCCAAGTAAGCGCTTTTGTTCACTTTCTAAACGAGAGCGAAGTTGCTTAAATTTAATCGGCACTTCTTCTTCCTCCCACCCACCTGTCAAGTTTGAGATAGGCTGTTTCAGATTTCCCCGGTTGAGACGATGACAGGTAAGTTATTATACCTAAGCTATACTTAGAGAGCAATAGTAAATGAGGCGAACCAGTCCAGCATCACCCGCAGTTAATGATTAGTAAGATTGATTTCACCTCGCGGGCATTGAATTCACAGGCATAGTAGGTAAACTACTCCTGCTCAGGCATACCGGCGGGGCAGCCCCCAATTATTATAACTAAAGCCTGAGATGCCAAAGTATACCATATCTTTAGTATATCTTCAATCTCGTGTCAACGTCCATAATATATTTTACACCTTTGCGGGGTGGTACTGAAGCTGCCTAGATAATAGCGCAATGGCGAGCGGTTGCCAATAGTGCTCGGCACACCGCACAGCACCTTGTTGACTTGCGAACAGTCAGTATGGTATATTTGATTAAGGTGCTGAAAAGACCTTAGTGAATTGAATATGGTCCTCCGAGTTACTGTTGCTAAGGGTATCTTACCTATGGGCGGTAACCAGTAAGGTGTGAGGGGAAACGCTCACGCCACCCGTGTTTGGAAAGGAGGCAACCCTGAAGGGTAGTTTGTGCCCTTTGACCCAAGTGCCTCCTTGCGGAGGCATTTTTCGTTTGTCGGTGGTTTTCTTTCTGACTGAAGAGGTGCCAGTATTGAAAAAAACGGCCGTTTGCTTGTCAGGCATATTTATCCTGATGAGTCTATTGCTGGCTACTAGCGGCTGTAGTTCACCCAGAGCCGAATCATCATCACCACTACCGCCACAGTTGAGGTTGAGGGTAGCCACCACCACCAGCCTGTATGATAGCGGTCTCTGGGGCTACCTAGAACCTATGTTTGAGAGAAAATATAATGTCGAGCTGGATATCATGTATGCCGGCAGCGGCAAAGCCCTGGAATACGGCCGGAGGGGTGACGTGGACATTGTTACCATCCATGACCAAATCCGTGAGGAGCAATTTATCGCCGATGGCTACGGCGTGCGGCGGGTCCCCTTCGCCTATAACTATTTCCTCATCGTGGGGCCGTCAGTTGACCCGGCCGGTATCAAAGGGTTGACGCCTGAGGCCGCCTTCAAAAAGCTGATGGAGACGGGCAAGGCGAGCTTTGTTTCCCGAGGAGACGACTCCGGGACGCACGCCAAGGAGAAAGATATCTGGGCAGAAGCCGGCTATGATTATGAAGCGGTCAGAAATGCCGGCCGGTGGTATATTGAGGCCGGCACCGGCATGGGGCCGACACTGATGATGGCCAGCGAAAAACAAGCCTATACACTGACCGATATAGGCACTTATCTTACTTATAAGGGTAAGCTGGCACTGGTGCCGGTGGTCGATAAGGGTAGTCTGCTGCTCAATGTTTACTCCGCCATTGCCCTAAACCCGGAGAAGATGCCTCAAGCTAAAATCGATATGGCTAACAACCTGATAGAATTCCTTATCTCACCCGAGATACAAGAGTTTATCGGCAATTACGGTATTGAGGAGTACGGAACGCAGCTATTCACTCCTTACGTCGGCTCAGAACCCGAGTAGAGTCAGCATTGCGACCGCCGGCTACCATGAAAAAGAATTTTGTCGACAGGGCTGAAGTTAATTGACTGAGATATGGCACGGCCTGACTAAAGCAATAGGGCTGATAATCTCTCTTGACCCGGAGGTAACGGAGATAGCCGGGCGGTCGCTGATGATTTCGCTAACCTCCACTCTCCTCACCTCTCTGATTTGCCTGCCGCTGGGTAGCCTCATCCACTTTAAGCAGTTCCCGGGCAAAAGGCTGGTGATAAGTCTAATTCAGACATTTTTCGGTATACCTACGGTCGCCATCGGTCTGTTTGTTTTCATCCTCTTTTCCCGGGCTGGACCGCTGGGTGGACTTAATCTACTTTTTACTCCCGCGGTTATGGTGCTGGGGCAAATGATACTAATCACGCCGTTACTTCTTGGTCTGACCATTGCGGCTCTCAGTGGAGTGGATAAGGTGATACCGGATACGGCTCGTTCACTCGGTGCCAGCGGCTTTCAGATGACAATTATCGTTCTCAGGGAAGCCAGGTTCGCCGTTATGGCGACAGTTATCATGGGATTCGGGCGGGCAATCTCCGAGGTGGGAATAGCTCTTATCGTTGGTGGCAATATCAGGGGTTTTACCCGGGTCATCACCACGGCAATATCACTGGAGACAGCCAAAGGTGACCTGGAGCTATCACTGGCACTGGGGATAATCCTTATATTTATTGCCCTTATCGTCAATATACTCTTAAACAGGCTGCAGCCGAGGTAACAATGCCTTTAATCGAAACGGTGAATTTATGCCAAAACTCTGATGGGCGAGACATCCTGAAAAATGTCAGCCTGAAGGTTGACCGGGGGGAAGTCTTTGCTCTGATTGGTCCGACCGGCGCCGGTAAAACGACCCTCCTTCGACTGATTGACCTTCTTGACCTGCCTACCTCGGGGAAAATATATTTTGACGGTAGCGATGTTTTCGAATCGGGAAAAAGGAAATTAGAAGCGCGGAGAAGGATGGCGTTCGTACTGCAGAAGCCGGTAGTGTTTAATATGAGTGTCTATGATAATATCGCCTATGGTCTGAAATTGAGAAGAGTTGATAAAGGAAGCATTCGCCAAAAAGTTGGCCGAATTCTAGAAATGGTTGGTCTCTCAACCTATCAAAACAGAAACGCCCGTACTCTATCGGGGGGAGAAGTGCAGAGGGTGGCCATCGCCAGAGCCATCGTCAGTGAACCTGATGTATTGCTACTGGATGAACCCACCGCTAACCTCGACCCGGTTTCGACAGCAAAAATCGAGCAATTGATAACAGATATTATCCGCCGTGATGACACTACCATTATCATGGCTACCCACGATATGTCCCAGGGGCAACGGCTGGCTGATAGAGTGGGCGTGCTCCTCGATGGTGAAATCCGGCAAACGGGAGGTTTTCAAGATATATTCACTGCTCCCGGAAGTAGAGAGGTCGCCGATTTCGTTGGCGTCGAAAATATTATCGACGGGGTGATAGCATCGAATGATGATAAGGTAGTTACGATAGATATTGGTGATAACGTCATCGCAGCGATTTCAGATTACGCCGTCGGGGAAAAAGTTTACGCTTGTATTCGCCCGGAAGATGTCACACTAGCCTTGTCCCGAATCTCAAGCAGTGCCCGAAACTCGTTCTCTGCCAAAATAACCAGGGTAGTATCAAGGGGACAACTCAGCCGTATCGAGATGGACTGTGGCTTCCCCCTGGTGGCTCTCATCACTAAAAGGTCAACTGAGGAGTTGAATTTAGCGGCGACCAGGGAAGTTTACGCTATCTTTAAAGCGACCGGCGTGCATGTGATTAAGAGGAAAAGTGATTGACAGGCACTACCGCCGCTCAGAAACTAGGCTCTTGAAAAGAGATAGCCGGGACGTAACCGGCAATCTGGAATGAAGGAGAGAAAAATGACCGGTCTTTTTGACTCATGGCAGCGCCAGATTAATTACCTGCGAATATCTGTTTGTGACCATTGCAACCTGAACTGCGTCTACTGTTCAGAAAGCTCGAGAATCAACCTGCCCCGCAGCGAAATCCTCTCCAATGAAGAAATCCAGCGCCTGGTTCAGGTAGCCGCCAGTATGGGTATCAACAAGGTGCGCCTTACCGGTGGCGAGCCTTTACTGAAGTCGGACCTGAGTAAATTAGTGCGGGCACTTTCTCAAGTGGAGGGTATCGATGATATCTCGCTTACCACCAACGGAATACTATTGAGTAAGTATGCTACTGAGCTTAAGGAGGCCGGGTTAAAACGGGTCAATGTCAGTCTGGATACACTCAAAGAGGACCGGTTCAAACGTATTACCGGCGGAGATAAATTGGGAGATGTCTTCGCCGGCATCGAGGCCGCTCATCTGGCTGGACTGGAGCCGGTCAAGATAAACATGGTGGTGCTGCGGGGCATAAACGACGATGAAACTATCGATTTCGCCCGATTGAGCATCGACCAGGGGTGGCATGTCAGGTTTATCGAATTCATGCCTTTCGGGACAGCGGAGGCCCAAGCCTTTGAGACGGTACCTACCCAGGAAATGTACCAGCGCCTTCAATCTCTGGGTAGTCTGGAGCCTGATAGCGGGCAAACCGGCAATGGCCCTGCCAAGTATTACCGATTGCCCGGGGCCAACGGTACTATCGGTTTCATCAGCGCCATGACCGAACACTTTTGCCACACCTGCAACCGTCTTCGTCTTACCGCCGATGGGCAGTTGCGCCCCTGCCTTCTCGACGATGACGAAGTCAACTTAAAAGCGGCGCTGCGTAATGGCGCCGATACGGATGAGCTAAAACGGCTTATCCTGCAGGCAGTTATCATCAAGAGGGAGCAGCATCACCTCAATGAGGGGGTTACCCCAGGCAGGCGACCGATGTACCAGATAGGAGGTTAGGGTAGCCAATTAAATTATAGGGGAAGGGGGATACAAGGGGGATGGGGTTGCTAGAGAATCTCTATATCCTCTTCTTGATAAAGCGAATGGAGAAGTGATATAAAGAAGGCTGACTGTTTGGGGAAGTTTGAAGGGGCGTTAGCCCCTTCAAAAACCAATACTTCCCCCTCTCCTTTGAAGGAGAGGGGGACCGAGGGGGTGAGGTATGACAGAGCTAACCCATCTAAGCTCAAGTGGTGAAGCCCGAATGGTGGATATCGGACAAAAGGGTGATACCGAACGTGAGGCTATCGCCAAAGGCAAAATAGTGATGAAGCCAACCACCCTGGAGCAAATCAGGACGGCCGGGCTTAAAAAGGGAGATGTCCTGGCTGTAGCCAGGGTGGCTGGTATCATGGCCGCCAAAAAGACGCCCGACCTGATACCCCTGTGTCATCCCATCTTGATTAGCGACAGCGCCATTGAGTTCGACCTATCCGGGGATGACTTCATCGGCATCACCGCCAGGGTGAAGAGCACGGGCAAAACCGGGGTGGAGATGGAGGCGTTGGTGGCCGTGTCGGTGGCCGCTTTGACCATCTACGATATGGCTAAGTCTGTCGACCGGGGGATGACCATTGCCGAAATATCTCTGGAAAGTAAACAGGGCGGGAAAAGCGGAATCTACCGCCGAAAAAGGGAGAATTGAAGAGATGGCCAGGATATTAGCCGTTTGTCGCAGTAACAAGAAGGGAATAAGTAAACAACCCATAGGTGAAGGACTCTTTCGGGAAAATTATGGACTGGTAGACGATGCCCACGCCGATTCTGGCACCCATCGCCAGGTAAGCCTGCTGGCTTTAGCCAGCATTGAAAAGATGCAGAGTCTGGGCATAGAGCTAGACTGTGGGGGGCTGGCGGAAAATCTTACCGTGGCGGGACTGGAGCTGATTTCTTTACCCATCGGCACCCGACTGGCTATAGAACAGGGTGTCATCCTGGAAGTAACCCAGATTGGTAAAGAATGCCACACCGCCTGCGCCATCCGCCGCCAGGTAGGCTACTGTATCATGCCCACCGAGGGGATATTCGCCCGGGTAATTAAAGGTGGACTGGTTAAGACCGGGGACGAAATAAAGGTTATCAAGGATGAGGCCTGACCGAGATATGACCATTGCTGAAATACGTCTGGAAAGTAGAAAAGGCGGGAAGAGCGAGTCTACCGGAGGAAATAAGTATCCCAGGATAGCTTGAAGTTCTATAAGGCACCACTATCATAGTGTATTTACCTTGGGTTATGTGACAGTTTTTCGTGCTATTATAATGTAGCTCTGACTGAATGTGATGACGATTGAAAAGGAGCTATTGTGAACTTAATTGGCATTGTCATCGTTGCGCCTATTTGGGGAATCTTGTCAACTCGCCTCTTCCTCCAAAGTTGGTTAGCCCTCATCAACACTGGAATTCACGTGTTTGGACTAGTAACGGGGAAAGTAGATAGGCGACTCAACTTCATGGGGTTTGGATTCTCTTTAGCCCTGTGCCTATTGTGGTCAGGTCTCTTGTATCTTGGACAATACTTATTTTCTGTTGTTTGGGGTTTTGGTCACACAACACCTGAGAATGTAGTCTACTGGGCACTTGCCATCGCTAGCTTAGTCTTTTTTGTCAGGGAGTTCCCGTCAAAAATTAGGAAGGCATGGCGGGCGGCTACAGTTCTGGGGGCTATTGAGCAGGATATTCTTGAGCGCCGAAGCAGATAAATGAGTAAAAAGTATCAATGGTCATGAGTAGGGGAACAGAATCTGGGCAAGGAAATGGTCATATTCTAGCAAGACGAAGTGTCAGCCTAGTCAATATCAAGTACTGCCAAAGCAAAGACAAAAGGAAAGCAAGGAAGAGAAGGCAGGCTCCTATGGGAAGCAACAAGCCGCCCGACTTAGCAAATGTGTCCAGAGCGCTGCCATCCTCATTAATGAAGAAAAACGAAGCTGTAAGCCAAAGGGTGATGCATCCAGCATGATAAGTGCTCCATGAGTAAGTCAGCCAATTATTAAAACGCTCAAGTGCATGTTGGTCATTGCTGCTCACTCCCCATCTACGCCACGCAGGCTCTGTCCAATGGTCTGCGAACTCTGCCAGATTCCTTGCTATCCTACTTAAGTCTTCGCTCTTCCTATGCAACAGCCCCACAGAGCAAAACCACCACGAGATAATCTGATTGAAGATATAAGCGTGGATGAGATATGTTGTCATACCAGCAACAATGGCAACAATCCCTACCTGCCATATTCCCACTACTTCGTTAGCCTTGCTAAGCACGAACAGAGGCTTTGAGATGTTGGGCAGAACAGTTGGGTTGCTCAGGAACAGCAGAACCAAGAATAATGCGCCTGGGTAGAGCCATCTCAGTAACCGTTCAAAACCACTACCTAAGGCATCAACAAAGCTTCCCATATACAATTACCTCTATACTGCGTTCCAAGTAGTTAGCTGCTCGTATTATCGCACGTGCGGAAAATGTTGTAAATTATTAATCACGGGGCTTTGTAATATTAGGAGGGAAGTGGGCTTGGGCAGGGAAACGGGTTATGGGGTTATTGTTAAGTTGACAAGCTGACGGCTAGAGCATCACCATACAGTAAAACTGGTGAATAAATCGTGATTACGTAGTAAGTCCCCACGAACCCTATTGATGATAAATAGAGTGTATTGTAACTTAACTGTCAGAAGAAGCGACTAAAACAGCGTTACCGTCACTGGCTCGCCCTTCTCCAGCAAATCGATGTTCTCGGCGATCTCGATGTAGCCATCGGCCTCAGCCACGGTGGTTATCGCCCCCGATTCCTTAAACACCGGCACCGCCTCACCATTCTCGATTTTGACGGTCAAAAATTGCCTCCGGCCCACGCTGCCCGGAACCCGCCGGGAAAGCTTAGCCTCCACGGTCTCCCCTCGTCTCGGTGGCAGGTGAGCCATCTGCCTAATCACCGGCAGAAGGAACAGATAGGTGTTAATCAGACAGGAGGTCGGGTAGCCGGGCATACCAAAGAGCGGCTTACCCTGGAGCCTGGCAAAAATGGTCGGTTTCCCGGGCTTTACCTGAATGCCATGAAACAGAATCTCTCCCCAGTCCTGAAGGACATCGACCAGCAGGTCTCTCTCGCCTACCGAGGAGCCTCCCGAGAGAACCACCAGGTCGCTTTTCAGAGCTTCGGCAATCGTTGCCCTGAGCTCATCTAGATTATCACCGGCGATTCCGACCCGGTATGGCATACCGCCATTTGCCTTCACCACCGAAGCGATGGTGTGGGAGTTAATATCGTAAAGCTGCCCCTGCCTTAGCTTCTTGCCAACCTCAACCACTTCTTCTCCGGTCGGCAGTATCGCCACCCTTGGCTTTTCATAGACTCTGATTTGGTTGAGCCCTTGAGAAGCAAGCACCCCCACTCTCCCCGGCTCCAAAACAAAGCCCTCTCTTAGCACCAGTGCCCCTTCCCTGATATCCTCTCCCTTCTTACCCACATTGGCGCCCGGGTAGATTGACTTAAACACCTTCACCCGGCCGTTTTCCGCCTCGGTGTCCTCAACCATAACCACGGCATCGGCACCTTGGGGCATCATCGCCCCGGTAGCAATTTGAAGACACTGCCCGCCACCTACCCTCTCCCGGGGTGTTTCCCCAGCGTGCAATTCACCCACCAGATTAAGTACCTTGGGATTCAACTGGCCTGAATTAAAGGTATCTTTGGCTTTGACGGCATAGCCATCCATAGCGGCTCGATTAAAGGAGGGTATGCTCAAGGTAGCCACAATGTCTTCAGCCAGAACTCTACCCACCGCCTCATCAATATTGATTGTCTCCACCCGGCTGAGTGGCTCTATGTTAGCCGCGACAACTTTTTTGGCTTCCTCAAAGGAAAGCAGTGCGCCAAAAGGTTTCACCTCGTTGCCTCCCTGACCAGGTGCCCGATTTCGGGTAAAATTATCTTGTCCATCACCAGATTAGCCGCTCCCACAGAGCCGGGAAAACAAAGAATAACCTTTCCCCCGACGGCACCGGCGATAGCCCGACTCATAATACTACCCGTGCCGAGCTCCTGGTAAGTCAAAAATCGAAAAAGCTCGCCAAAGCCATCCAGTTTTTTCTCCAGAATCGGAGACACTGTTTCTACGGTAACGTCGCGGTGGCTTATTCCGGTGCCACCACTGGTAATGATGACCTGAAGCGCCTCCTGTCTCAGCAGTTCATCTATTTTCTGCCTGATAGCCCCGGCATCGTTTTTCACAATAGAGTAAAACAGTACCCGGTGCCCGTTTTCCTCGAGTCTCTGCCTGATGAGCCTGCCCGACTCATCATCCTCTTCCGTTCGGGAATCAGAGATGGTGAGCACGGCACAACTGACACTCTGTGGTGCCTGGCGTTTATGTTCCTGATAGCTGATGGCTCTGTCACCTACCTGAAAATATCCGGCACTACTAAAACTTATTCTGACAATTAGGGGTGATGATGCCCCGTAGCCGCCACCTCTTGTCTCTCCCGGGTAACAGCCAGGTGGGGCTTACAGAGAATTTCCTGAATTTTAAGGTCGAAGAAATTTATCGAATTGACCGGCTTGAGCACCACCGCCGTATCGGCTCCCCGGCCACTGCCGCTGATAACGATGACATTTTCGTCAGTACGTACCAGACCGGCGTCAGCCGCCATCAGGGCGACTTCACAGACTACCTTCATCCCCTGACCAAAAATACGCAAGACACTAGCGATGACATCTCCCAGGAGATACATATTAAATTTCCGGCGCATCGCCACGTTTACCCCGCCGGTAAAGGCATGGGCAGCACTAAGTATCGGCACCCCTTTACTTTCAACTTTCTGCCTGTTTTCGGCGGTAAATTCATGGGTATCGGGGTCGCGGTGACCGGTAACATGGCTGACGACAATCACCCTGAATCCCTCAAAGACCTCGACTGCCCTGGCGGCGGTATCACCATAAGTGGACGCCACCACGATAGTCTGGATACCCAGCTCCTCGGCCCGCGCTTTGGCAATACTTAGCGTTGTCTCCGTATTCTCCCGGCCAACCTTTTCAAAATAAACTATTTTTCCTTCCAGTCCTTCCATTAGTTTTCTCCTCCTCAGGTGCTTTATTTTTGCTTCCCTATTTTTTTATATATTAACGCTAAATTAGAGCGGGGTCAAGCCAAGATAGCCCTGCCTGAATCAGCGGTTAGCTTCAAAAGTTAAGCTCCTGGCGGGAAACTGAATATAATTTCCTGATTATTGCCCCTTTCCCTGGCGGTAATCCGGCTATTAAACTCTCACTTTATCATCCCATTGCTCTGGTGGATACGACTTTTATCGTAAAAATTAGCCGAGTATTGACAGGCAGTGTGATATAGCTTTAACATAGTTTGAATACTTTACCAGGGAAAGGCAAGGCAGTGCGGCTGGTCAATCGCCACCCAGGAGCAATTAACCCGTAGGAAAGGAGTAAAGCTAATGTGTCATTGGTGTACGGACCATGGTCGTGGGCAGGTTTGGTATGAGAACTTTGACAACTACCTCTTCAATAAAATCCTGCCCACCCCGGCAGAGCAAGAGGAAGCCAAAAGGAAAATGATAGCCACCTTCGCCGAGACGGAATGGCGATACTCAGAACCAGAATTTATCCGGAATATAGACTTCTTAAAAGAACGTGCCTCTCACGGCTTTGCGGCTCAGATTATTATCAAAGAGGAGATGATAAAGGTGCTGGAGCTGGCTGAGGAGGCGACCAAAAGAGAGGACAGCATGGTTGTTCTGGGACATTGCCCCTGCAACCTGGTTTATCACGGCACCAGGGAGTATTGCTGTATTGGCTTCGGCATGCCGGTGGCGATGTCCATGGAGATTGGCTATGGTCGTTTGCCCCGAGAGGGTTTAACTGAGTTCGGGGGTGCCGAATGGCGTGAATTGAGAAACGAGCTAAGGAAGGGTGCTAAGGTACCACTGCACCTGGTAGAAGCCAGGGAGCTTATCGAAGAGTGGGAAAAGAAAGGTCGTTGGCACTTGATAATGGGGCGGGGCAGGATGCCGCTAATAGAAGCCATCTGTAATTGTGAGAGACCCTACTGTACTTACTGGAGAAACCGCCAGGTTTCTGGAGTAAAGGAATACTGCCTTAAGGGCCACTTTGTCGCTAGAATAGACCCCCACAGGTGCAACTCCTGCGGAGCCTGTACGGAGCAATGTCAGTTCGGAGCAATTCATACCTCGGTGTGGGAAGACATCACCCACATCGACCCCACCGGGTGTTTCGGGTGCGGTATTTGCCGTGCCGTCTGTAAACGCAGTGCCATCGAGATGGTGCCCCGAGAGCAAATCCCTGTAGCCAGAAATCTGTGGTGAAGGCCAGGAATACGATAATGACGGAAGACAACCAGGCTGTCGAGATAATTATAGACCATGATAGGTGCCGCTACTCCATGTATGACCCTCTGGGCTGCAAGAAGTGTCTTCAGGTATGTGGGGCAGCCGTCTTCGCCACCAGACCGGTTGAGAAAAGAGACTTTTCTATTCCGAAGGAGCAGCGAGTAGACCCCACCATCTGGGTATTACTAACCCCCTGGGAGGACTACTGCAACGGATGCGGCGCTTGTATCAGAGCTTGCTCTTACGATGCCATAACTATCAAGATAGATGGGGTGAGCCTCCTGGTCTAGCCGGAAAAGGATTTTATCAGGGTATTGATAGGGGAGGTGGAGAGATTCGAAATATGGGAGACGGAACAAAAGACAATCCCTATACCCGTGAAGACGTGCTTAAATTGATAAAGGAACATGGAGGCATAGCCGAAGGTCTTAACCTTTCCGGAAAGACATTTGAGACCGGTATCGACCTGCGGGGGCCTGACCTCACCGGGGTTATTTTCAAGGCGGCTTATTTATGGGACGCCCATTTTGAGAGGGTTAATTTAACAGAGTCCCACCTGGAGAAAGCTTTTTTATCACGCGCCCACCTCGAGGAAGCTAATTTAATAGACGCCCACCTCGAAGGGGCTGATTTAATGGACGCCCACCTTAAAGGGGCTAATTTATCACGCGCCCACCTTGAGAAGGCTTATTTATGGGACGCCCACCTTGAAGGGGCTAATCTATGGCGCGCCCACCTCGAAGGGGCTGATTTAGTGAATGCTGAATTCTCACCGGAAACCAGGTTAGAGGAAACGGACTGGGGAAACTTTATTCTGGGAGAGGAGAAAACAGACTCCTTCAGCCTGGCCGCCGATACCTATCGGCGGCTGAAGCAATGGTACACCAATGCTGGTATGTCTGATATTGCTGACAAATTTTCCTTCAGGGAGATGGAAGCAAAGAGGAAAGCTCAAAACTGAAAGAAAAAACCGCATCTAAAGCCCTGGAAGCGGGTTATGAGATTGCCCGGAAGCCATCCAACCGGACTGTCTCGGCGACAGCTCGCCAGTGCCGCCCACCATTGACAGAGACGGCATTTTCAGGAATGATGTATTGTGCCGGGTGATTCACGGTAATTGAGACGAAGATAGATAAAGAATGCGTATATCAAAGCTATTCGGTAAGACGCAAAGAGAGCTCCCCGCCGAAGCGGACACCATCAGCCACCAGCTACTACTGAGAGCCGGCATGATACACCAGATAGCCGCCGGAGTCTATTCCTACCTGCCCTTAGCCTGGAGGGCGCTCAGGAAAATAGAGAACATCATCCGCGAGGAGATGGATAAAGCCGGCGGACAGGAGCTAATGCTGCCGGCTCTCCAGCCTCTAGAGCTATGGCAGGCAACCGGGCGAGACCTGGCTTTTGGACAGGGACTGTTTACCCTCTCCGACCGCCGGGAGCGCAGGCTCGTCCTGGGACCGACCCACGAAGAGGTTATCACGGAACTGGTCAACTCTAATGTGCAGAGCTACCGTGACCTGCCTCTCCTGTTGTATCAAATCCAGACCAAGTTCCGCGATGAGCCTCGCCCCAGGGCCGGGTTGATTAGAGTCCGCGAGTTCATCATGAAGGACCTCTATAGCTTTGATACCGATGAAGAAGGGCTGAGCCGGAGTTATAACAAAATGCTCCAGGCCTACCAGAATATCTACGCCCGTTGCGGCTTACCTGCCCGGCTGGTTGAAGCTGATAGCGGTGCCATCGGGGGCAAGGATTCCCACGAATTCATAGTTATTGCTGAAAGTGGTGAAGACGAGGTTATCTCCTGCGCTAACTGTAAATATAGCGCCAATGTTGAGAAGGCTCAGAGCACTAAAGAAAAGGTAGCCGGTGATGAGCCGCTACCTCTGGAAGATGTCAGCACGCCGGGGATAGCTACTATTGAAGAGGTAGCCAACTTCCTGAAAATACCCCGGAGTCACACCCTCAAAGCGGTATTCTACAGCGCCGATGGCAGGCTAATCTTCGTCGTTATCAGGGGTGACCTTGAGGTGAACGAGGTAAAGCTGAAAAACGTCTTGAAGTGCAGCGAACTCCGCATGGCTACCGAAGCCGAGGTGACTGAAGCCGGTATCGTCGCCGGCGCCGCTTCCCCGATAGGTATCAGCGGCATCAAAGTTATTGCCGATGACTCGATAACCACCGGAACAAACTTTATTGCCGGCGCCAACAAGCCCGAGACACACCTCAGGAATGTCAACTACCCCAGGGACTTCAAGGTCGACCTCATCACCGATATCGCCCGGGCTCGTGCCGGGGATAGATGCCCCAAGTGCGGCGGTGAATTATCATCCAGCCATGGCATCGAGGTCGGGCACACCTTCAAACTTGGCACCTTCATCAGCCAAAAAATGGGTGCCCATTTTATCGACCAGGGCGACCTATCACGGCCTATTGTCATGGGGTGTTATGGCATCGGACTGGGCCGATTACTGGCTGCCGGCATAGAGCAAAATCACGATGATAAGGGTATTATCTGGCCGCTGGCTATCGCCCCTTATCACATCTATCTTTGTCCCCTCTACCTGGAAAACCCTCAGGTGGCAATTACGGCGGAAAAGCTGTATACTGATTTAGAAGGGCAGCACCTGGAGGTGCTCTTTGACGACCGCAAAGAATCCCCGGGGGTGAAGTTCAACGATGCTGACCTGCTGGGGATACCAGTCCGGGTTACCATTAGCCCCCGCACCCTGGAGAAAAATAGCGTTGAGGTAAAATGGCGCTCCGAGAAAGAGCCTCAGCTCCTGCCGCTGGAGGAAGCCGTTCTCCGGCTCAAGGAGCTTATTACTGGAAGGGAAAACTAGTTGTTTATTGACCTCCATACGCATACCTTGCCCTGGTCTGACGATAGTAATCTTGAAATCCCGGAACTGGTTCGTCTGGCGAAGCAAGCCGGACTTAACGCTATTTGCCTTACGGAGCACGAATGGTTCCGGGATAAGGATACTTTAGCCGGGTTGAGCCAGGAGCATGATTTTTTGATTCTACCCGGAGTTGAATTGAACACCGAAGATGGTCACTTTTTAGTATTCGGGGTCGACAAATACCATTTTGGCATGCACCGTACCGAATACCTCAAGCAGGTCGTCGACGATGCCGGCGGAGCGATGATACTGGCTCACCCCTACCGAAGAAATTTTCATAGCGACGCCGATGTCTTTGGCGCAGTTGAACAGTACTGCCAGAAACCATTCTTTCGCCTCGTAGACACAGTCGAAGTGTTTAACGGTAGAGCCTCAGAGAGGGAAAACAAATTCTCCCAGGAGCTATGCCGCCGGCTAAACCTGAATGGCGTTGGTGGCAGCGATGCTCACTCCACCTCAAACATACCTTCCTGCGCCACCTTCTTCGAAAGAAAAATCAGCAATGTGGAGCAGCTAATCGCTGAACTCAAAGCCGGCCGCTTCAGGGCAGTTGACCTCCGCCAGGACTCTTGAGACAAGCAATCTACCTCGCCCCTTACCCCAAAGACGGGGGGCAAAGGTGCCCGTGGCTAAGCGACCTCATTAGGTCAGCCACTTCGCCCTTTATTTGGGCAACTCCAGGTCGGGGTACTTCCTCTTGATATAGGCGTACATGCCGATTGGCCCCCGTGACCGCTGTTCTCGCGGGACACTTTCATCTTCCCCGTGTCCCTGGATGCGCCCTACCGAGTCATAATACTCCTCTACCTTTTGGGCTATTTTTACGGCAGGTAGCTTCTTCTGCATGCCCTCCAGGCAAATCTTCTCGACGGCACGGTAGTCTTTCTCAGCCCATCTCAGAGTCTGGTTAGGCGTGTAGCTGGCTGCGTTCCAACCGAAGACAAAGATGCGCCTGGCCTTCAAAGCCCGCATACGGCGCACGCTGTCCACCGCTCTATCCACATCGAATAGTGGGGGTAAAATGTCGGGTCGGGCCCGCCGCCCGCCCGGCCCTAAATGAAAGGCGCCGGCCGAATCGCCGGTGAATAGGGTTTTGGTGAGGCGGTCAAAAACGGCGATGTGATGGGGGGCATGGCCAACAGTCTCGATAATTTCAAGTTCTCGCCCGCCCAGGTCAAGGACCTCACCACCGGCTAGAGCTATTATCCTGTTCTCGGGTATGGGAGCTATTTGTGGGCATCCTGAGTCCTGCCCCCACACTTGCAAGGTACTTTCGTTGAGTCGAGTGGGCTCAGCCAAGTGTGGAGCACCACGCTGATGACAGGCCACCTTGGCGTTGGGGCATCTTTCCAGCAGTATATTCGCCCCGGCAATATGGTGCAGGTGGATATGGGTGGGGATAAGGTAGGCGATACGGTTCAGGTCTATTTTCAACTCAGGGTCACCCCGCCCCCCAATCGCCTGCAGGAGCTCATCTGCTTGTCCTTTCTCCCCCGGCTCCAGAATGGCGGCCCGCTCCTTGCCTACCACCAGAAAGGGCGCCGTCCACGGAGTCGCGCCATTATTTCTAGTGTCCAGCGGACCTATCTTGAAGATACCATCGGCTACCTCTGTTATTGGAATCATGTTACCTCCTCTCTCAGCGTGGTTTTGGCTAGCATTATATCGTAAGCTAACGCAGGTGTCAAGCAAGTGTTGCGCGGGGTCCAAGACATATTGGGCTGAAGGGTCTTGCGGCGGTTTTTAATGCGCCGTTGAAATCAGCCGCGCCGAACCGCGCCAAGCTCACGGGACAGCTCATCCAGGATTTGCTCCTGGACCTGGTTGACCTCGTCATCGGTCAGGGTATGAGCCGGTGATTGGAAGGTAATCCGGTAGGCAAGAGATTTCTTACCTGCCGGGACTTGCTCACCAGAATAAACATCAAATATGACAACTTGCTCGACCAGGGGAAAGCCCTTAATAATATCGAGGACTTGCTGGTGAGCTATGCCGGCATCAATTACCAGGGCTATATCCCTGACTACAGCCGGAAAGCGCGGCACTGGCTGGAACATTTTATGAGCGGTGGTAAAGGGCAGGAGCGCCACCAGGTCGATTTCAAAAAGATAGACGGCCCCGACAATTTCAAAGTTCGCCAGTACTCTGGGGTGTAACTCACCGACAACACCCGGTCTCTGACCGCCGATAACGATGGCTGCCTGTTTGCTTGAGTGTAAACCCTCGTCTAAGCCTGGCTCAAAGCTGGCGGCCACACCCAACTGGCTGAGTAAACCTTCGACAACTCCCTTTGCCGCAAAGAAATCAAGTGATTCGTCCCTGCCCTGCCACGATTTTTCAAGCCCGGACCCGCTGAGCAGGCCGCAGACCACCTCACGCTCATCCGGTAGGTCGTGGGTTCGTGGCCGATATATCCGGCCCAGCTCAAAAAGTGTGATAGTGCCATCTTCGTGCCGCCTGTTGGCGGCAAGGGTAGCTAAAAGGTTAGCCCGCAGGTTAGGGCGAAGATACTCTTGCTCAACTGTCATCGGATTCGCCAGACGAAGCAGTACAGGCTCAAGGGGATGAGATTCAGGTGATAGCTTATTCAGTATTTCCAGACTGGTTAGTGAGTATGTAATGACCTCCTGGAAGCCATAAGCGGCCAGGCGGTGCCTCACTTCACGCTTCAAGCCGATAACAGGCTCAGGGTTCTGCCTGGGTATCGGTTGACTGAGCATCGTCGTTGGCAGCCTATCATAGCCGATAATGCGGGCGACCTCCTCGATAAGGTCGACCGCCAGATGTATATCGCTCCGCCAGTAAGGCGCCGTCACCAGAACCGCCGAAGCCGAACCGGCCGGCTGACAATCAAAGCCCAAGGAACTCAAGGCGCTAACTATCCGGTCAAGACTGAAGTCAACACCCAGGAGCCGCTTTACCTCAGCGGTTGATAGCAAGATAGGCTCTGTCTCCACCCTGCCGGGATAGACATCAACCACCCCCCGGGCAACTTCGCCACCGGCTAGCTGTGCCATCAGTTGAGTAGCCCGCTCAAGTGCCGGCAAGGTCATCTCGGCACGAATACCCCTCTCAAAGCGCATACAGGCCTCACTGGGCAATCGTAATGTCCGGCCGGTGTAATGAATGCTTGACGGGTTAAAACTGGCTGATTCCAGCACTATCGAGGTCGTCTCTCCAGTTACTTCGCTATTGGCACCACCCATCACCCCGGCAATCGCCACTGGCCGCTCTCCATCAGCAATAACCAGCATATCGCCGGAAAGTACCCGTTCTACCCCATCCAGGCTAACCAGGCTTTCACCCCTGGTAGCCCGGCGCACGATAATTCGCTTACCCCTGATTCGGTCGTAATCAAAGGCGTGCAGCGGTTGCCCGTATTCCAGCATAACATAGTTGGTCACATCGACGATGTTATTTATCGGGCGCATGCCGCCAGCCAGAAGTCGCTGTTGCATCCAGCGCGGCGACTCCGCCACCTTTACCCCGGTAATCAGGCTGGCACAATACCTGGAACATAAGTCGGGAGCCGAGATTGCCACGGCTATCTGCTGCTCTATCAGGGATGCCACTTCCTCACCACCGATTAAATCGGTGGCTACCTCGGGAAGGTGCAGGCTTTGCCCGGTGAGGGCCGCCACCTCTCTGGCGATACCAATCACCGACAGGCAATCGGGCCGATTCGGCGTTACTTCCAGATTAAGAATAGCGTCACCCAGGTAATCAGCGAGAGGTGCGCCAAGCGGGGCTTCATCGGGCAAAACCATAATTCCCTCATGCTCATCCGAGATGCCCAGCTCCTTTTCCGAGCAGACCATACCACTGGAGACGACACCGCGAATCCTGGCTGATTTCAAAGTAGCTACCTGCCCGCTGTGCCCATCGATAAGTTGAGCACCGACACGAGCAAAGGCTATCTTATCCCCGGACGTCAGATTCGGTGCCCCGCAGACAACCGTTTCTTCTCCCGTGCCCAGATTGACAGTAGCCAGACGAAGGCGGTCGGCATTAGGGTGGGGGTTAATCGCCGTTATTTGACCGACAACGATATTATCCCAGCGCTCACCGATAACCTCGACCACCTCGGCCTCGAGACCAGCCATGGTCAACTTTTCGGCTATCTCAGCCCGGGGCAGGGTAATGTCTACATATTCCTTTAGCCAGTTGACTGAAACTTTCATTCCTAGAACTGCCTCAAAAATCTGAGGTCACTGCCGTAGAATAACCGGATATCATCAATCCCGTAGCGCAGCATCGGCATACGCTCGACTCCCATGCCGAAGGCAAAACTGGTGTAAACCTCCGGGTCGATACCACCGCGTCTCAATACTTCGGGATGAGTCATACCCGCTCCCAGTACCTCAATCCAGCCGCTGTTACCACACAAACGACAACCGGCGCCGTTACAAACGAGGCAATCGATAGCCATCTCCACACCTGGCTCGACAAAGGGGAAATAATCACACCGAAACCGTACCTTCCTCTCCTCACCGAAGTAACGACGGGCAAACTCATAAAGCGTTCCCTTCAGGTCAACCATGGTAATACCTTTATCTACCGCCAGACCGTCAATATTATGATAAATACTCAAGTGGGTAGCATCGGTTGCCTCACGACGGTAGACCCTACCCGGCTCAATCGTTCTTATCGGCGGCGCCATCGACTCGATAACCCTGGCGGTGATAGCTGTACCCTGCGTACGCAGCAACATCGGCCTTTCTGCCCTCTCCGTCTCATAGTCAACCCACAAGGTCGACTGGCTATCGCGGGCCGGATGTTCCGCGGGCATGTTTAACGCCTCAAAATTATAGTACTCCCACTCTACCTCTGGCCCCTCCACCACCTGAAAACCCATAGAGATGAAGATATCGCCTATTTCATCTAGTGTCTGGGTAATGGGATGTAAATGCCCTATGGGCAAAGGACGCCCCGGCAGAGTAATATCGATTTGCTCTTCCCTGACAGGGGCGCGCCTATGTACTACCTCAATACTAGCGCTCAGACCCATCTGTAACTCAGCCTTAATCTCATTAGCCCGAGCGCCAGCCGTTTTCCTCTCTTCCAGAGGCAGACTGGCTAAGCCACGCAGAATCTGGGTAAGTCCGCTCTTCTTACCCAGGTAGCGAACCCGCCAGGTTTCTAGCTCTTTGCTATTGTTAATGCCCCCCAGTTCCTTTAGGGCATTAACTCTTAGTTCTTCAAGCGGCTCCAACATTTCTGTTTTGAATTATAGGTTATCACAATGAAAAAGACAACATACCCACGAAGACTGAGTGGGTTCGGCTCGATGTTGATTTTAAAGCTTTTAACCTCACCCCCTTAAGCCCACACCTGCCAAAGTTTGGCGGGCAGGCCCTCTCCTAGAAGGAGGGGGGGTCGATTAGAGAGGGGCGAAACCCCTCTCTACATCACTTTCCCCTTCCCCTGTTAGGAGTCTTGTATCAAAAGTGCCGTTTTTAAGTCTTTTTGTCAGTCCCACGCAAGTGGGAATCCAGAGACGTGCCTGATTATACCAATCGATTCCCGTTTTCACGGGAATGACGACTGTTGATACAAAGCCCCTGTTAGGGGAAGGGGATAGATAAAGGGGATGGGGTTAAGCAATTCTAATTTTAGCTCTGAACTCGAGCTTTAGCCATGGTTACCAGATGGGCAAAAGCTGCTGGCTCGCTGACGACCATATCGGCCAGCACCTTGCGGTTAATTTCAGTTCCCGACTCTTTTAAGCCGTGTATCAACTGGCCGTAGGTCAGCCCATGAGCGCGACTGGCCGCATTGACTCTCGCAATCCACAAGCGCCTCATATCACCCTTGCGCTGGCGACGGTGAGCATAAGCATAGCTTAAGGAATGAAGCATAGACTCATGGGCGCGGCGATAAAGGGAATGCTTGGTTGCCCGATGTCCCTTGGTCAGAACCAGTACTTTCTTATGTCGATGACGAGCGGTTACGCCCCTTTTTACTCGTGACAAAATATTTCTCCTCTTTGCCTGCTCCACAGGCTAAAATGCTTTATCCGCATTATTTCACTCCATAGGGTAAAAGCCGTTTTATCCGACTCCTATCACTGGAGCTCAGCGGTAGCTTGCCATCATAAAGACGCTTGGCACGCTTGGCTTTGCGGAGACGCAAGTGACTCTTCCCACCCTTAGTCCGCATAATTTTACCGCTAGCGGTAATATGGAAACGGCTCTGTGCTCCTTTGTGCGTCTTAAGTTTTGGCATCTATGTTTCCTTTATTGCTTCTTTTATTTTCCTGGGTTTTTGCGTAGTCATCGGTGACAGCACCACGTTCATTCTCCTCCCCATCATCGATGGTTGCCCTTCGGCCGAAGCTATATCTTTCAGCGATTCTGCCATCCTCTGTAGCAGTTTCCAGGCAATCTCAGGGTGCGTGATTTCACGTCCCCGGAACAACACGGTTACCTTAACCTTATCTCCACCATCCAGTAATTTCCTGGCCGACCTGGCTTTAGCCTCAAAATCATGAGCGCCAATCTTGGGGCGCAGCCGAACCTCTCTTAAAAGCGAAACCCTCTGGCTCTTTTTAGCCTCACGCTCTTTCTTAGCCTGCTCATACTTGTATTTCCCGTAATCAAGCAGGCGACAGACCGGCGGTTCGGCGGTAGCTGCTACCTCAACCAGGTCAAGGTTACGAGTTTTGGCTACTTCCCGTGCCTGGTATAAGGGCATAATCCCCAGTTGCTCCCCCTTATCCCCCACCAGGCGAATCTCTTTAGCTCTAATTTCCTCATTAACACGCAGCTTCTTAACTATGTCCTGATTTACCTCCTCTAAGCACGGGTGTTTTGTAAGGAGAAACTATAGCACATTCTGACAGACTAATCAAATTTTCAAGACTACTTATCAACCCACCCCTTGACAAACAACCCCTATTTCAGGTCTCTCGCTTTATCGGCTATGACCGTCCTGACAGTTTCTTCGAAGCTAGCCAGGGACTGGGCAGGTAGTTGCTCACCGCTACGCAAGCGGACGGAAACGGTAGCCGTGGCGACCTCTTTGTCACCGACCACCAGCATATACGGCACTTTATCAAGCTGAGCCTGCCTGATTTTAAGGCTCATTCTCTCGGAGCGAGCATCAACCTTCACCCGTACGCCCTCACTGCTCAGCCCAGCCTCCAGTTTACGGGCATAATCAAGGTGGCGGTCAGCCACCGGAATCACCGTCACCTGAACCGGTGCCAACCACACCGGGAAGGCACCGCCATAATGCTCCAGTAAGAAGCCGACGAGACGTTCGTGAGTACTGAGTGGGGCACGATGAATAATCAGCGGGCGCTCTTCCTGACCCTTTTCATTGGCAAATTTCAGGTCAAAGCTCTCCGCTTGGGCGAAGTCAACCTGATTGGTTGCCAGGGTATACTCCTGACCGATGGCACTCTTAACCTGTACATCAATCTTTGGGCCATAAAAGGCGGCCTCATCGACCGCCTCACGGTACGGAATATTATTACTGTCCATAGCTCTCCGCACCATGTCTTCTGTCTTCAGCCACATGGCTGAGTTATTAACATATTTCTTACCTAGCCCGCTGGGGTGATGGGTGCTCAGACGCATGTAATATTCTTTAATATCAAATATTTTGAAGTATTCCAGGTAGAGAAAAACCACTGCGGCGAACTCTTGCCCGAACTGTGTCTCCGAGCAATAAATATGAGAGTCATTCATCTGCATCGAGCGCACCCGCATCAGCCCGAGAAGCTCACCGGACTTTTCGTAGCGGTAGCAGGTGCCATATTCCGCAATGCGAAGCGGCAGGTCGCGATAGCTGCGCGTTTTGCTGGCGAATATCTTGTGGTGCATCGGGCAGTTCATTGGCTTGACATAGTAGCGCACGCCTTCTATCTCCATCGGCGGGTACATGCTTTCAGCATAGTACGGCAAGTGCCCGCTGCGTTTGAAGAGGTCTTCTTTAGCCAGATGAGGGGTTCTGACGCGCACATAACCGTGCTTCAACTCCGTCTCTTTAGCCAGCTTCTCAATCTCTTCAATAATGATACCACCGTTGGGTAGCCACAGCGGCAAACCAGGACCGACTTCATCATCGAAAATAAATATCTCCAGTTCCCTGCCCAGTTTACGGTGGTCACGCTTTTTGATTTCTTCCAGCCACAGAAGATGCTCCGACAGAGCCTCTTCTGTGTCAAAAGCAACGCCATAGATGCGCTGTAACATGGGGCGGTGCTCATCACCCCGCCAGTAAGCCCCGGCAATGTTGAGTAGCTTGAAAGCCTTTATCTCCCCGGCAGCCGTGACATGAGGTCCACGACACAAATCGACAAAAGAACCCTGACGGTACAGGCTCACCGTCTCATCCGGAATTTCATCGATTAATTCCAGCTTATACGGCTGAGCCGCCAATAGCCGTCGCGCCTTCTCTTTGGTCATCTCCTCTCGAATAAAGCCTGCATTTAAAGCGATTATTTCACCCATCTTAGCTTCAATCGATGGCAAATCATCGGGAGTCAGCGAGCGGGGTAACTCAAAGTCATAATAAAAGCCATTTTCAATAGACGGCCCAATACCAAACCTGGCATCAGGAAAGATAGACTGCACCGCCTCAGCCATAACATGAGCGGCTGAATGCCGCATCACTTCCAGCCTTTCCTTTTTATCTATCTCCGGCTCTCTATCAAGAGGCATCGTTAAAATCCTCCCCATCCAGCAAACGAAAACCTCCCACCCAGCTCAGGGACGAGAGGCTTCAACCACCCCGGCCATTACTCCGGATTAATAAAATCGATGAATTCACTCACCAACCATGCTCTGGTTAACTTCAATCTAACTGAGCCTATTATACCAGCCACAGGCTAGCAGCGCAATCAGTAGCGCTGCGTCGTTGAGTCCGTTTATTAGCCCCCACCCCCCTTAGTATTTTATAATCCCATCCCCCTGTGTCCCCCTTCCTCTTTCCAAGGGGAAGGGAGAAGAATAAAAGAGGGGCTTCGCCCCTCTTAAACGCCTTACTATTTTACTTTGACTGTCCCTGTTTAAATCCCTCTCATCTCCCTATTTTTTTGTCAACACGAAATCATCTCGTCCTCTTTCCTTTGGCAAGGGGATACAGGCCTGCCTGCCAGAGCCTTAGCAGGCAGGGGATGGGGCTGATTGCCTAGTGCAACATTAAAGGTTATAATACGTTATTACACCAGTGATAAAGAAAGTTTTCCCTGTTTTAGCCCTCTGTGTTTTTTCGTCCACATTAGGCATCGGGATAGTATCACCACTCCTACCCCTTTACCTTAGAGACATGGGAGCTACCAGCATCTGGTTAGGTATTATTGTTGCCTCCTATTTTATTTCTAACAGTGTCGCTGTCCCCATTGCTGGCCGGCTCTCTGACCGAAGGGGCAGAAAGCTTTTTCTCGTTATCGGCCTGCTAGCTTACGCCATTATTTCCGTGGGTTACGTCTGGGCAGGGACTGTTAGCCATCTCGCCCTCGTCCGCTTAATTCAGGGTATAGCTGGAGCAGTGACTATTCCCATCGCCATGGCTTATCTCGGTGACCTCTCCCCGGAGGGCGAAGAAGGGCGATGGCAGGGCTACGCCGACGCTGCCTTTTTCAGCGGTTTTGGCTTTGGCCCCCTTCTGGGGGGAGTAGTGACTGAAAACTTCGGGATGACGACCGCCTTCCTCAGCATGTCCAGTCTTAACTTACTGGCGGCCATGGTCGCCCTCGTCTTTCTACCTGAATCCACCCGTAGACAAACCTCTAAAGAGTTTCATTTATCCTTCAAAGAGATGAGCGCCAGCAGCATGGTCAAGGGCCTCTTCAGCTTCCGGGTGGCACAAGCCCTGGGCCGGGGAGGCATCACTGCCTTCCTGCCTATCTTCGCTTCTATGATTGGCTTAAGCACCAGTCTTATAGGCATATTATTAACAATTAATATTCTGTCAATGACCCTATTTACACCTCTGGGCGGCTTGCTTGCCGATAGATTCAATAGAAGAAACCTCATCATCCTCGGCAACATTCTCTTTACGATATTGCTGGCGGCTATTCCCCTGACCACTAGCTTCTGGCTATTACTCGGGGTATTGCTCATCCATGGTCTGAGCGCCACCGTCTCCTCGCCAGCCGCTGGCGCCCTGACGGTAGAAGAGGGTCGAAAGTTCGGTATGGGCTCAACTATATCCATATTGTTTCTGGCACAGAGCCTGGGCATGGCTTTAGGCCCAATTATATCTGGCGGAGTCGCCGATTTGTTGAATATCGACTCGGTATTTTACCTGGGAGCAGTTCTAGGGATTATAGGCACGGCCCTATTTATCTGGTTTACCCGAGGATACAGCTAATAGTGCCCGATTATATGCCAGTCAAAGGGGTTGCTGACCTGTAGAGCCGCTTGAACCCAGGGTGACTAATCACTTTACGCCATTACCCAGAGCGCGTAATAGTAGACCACTATGCCAGCGAAGGCAATGCTGTCCATTCGGTCAAGGAGTCCCCCATGTCCCGGGATTAGCCGGCCGGAGTCTTTTACTTCCATATTACGTTTGAACACAGACTCGGCAAGGTCGCCGAGTTGCCCGAAGATGCTGACCAGTAAGCCCAGAAGTATCGCCTGCCCCCAGTTGAGGTCAAGGTTGAGCGGCGTGGGTAGAACAAAGAAGAGGCTAACGAGGATAGCCCCGAAGATGCCACTGATGGCTCCCTCCCAGGTCTTAGCCGGGCTGATGTCCGGGGCAAGTTTATTCCTGCCCAAGGCTCTGCCGGTAAAGAAAGCGGCCGTATCCGAAGCAAAGGTGGTAAATAGGGCAAGAAATACCCAGTTTCTACCGTCTTCCAGGTCTCTTATGGCTACCAGGTAACCTAGTAGCCAGCCCACATAGAGAATGCCAGCAATCGTCCATGCCCAGCCAGCAAAAGTTTTCCCCCGCACCCGCAGGATGAGCCAGATTAAGGATAGCAGTAATGCCGAGGTTAATAGCAACGGGGTGAGCAGGTCAAGGTCAAAGTAAGGTTTAAGCAAAGACAACAAATCTGAGCTGCGACTAAGGATGAAGAGCAGGGTCCAGACCAGTCCAAAGTAGGTGAGCGGCAGCACCTTAGAAGCCGCTACCAGGCGGTAGAATTCAAAGACAGCCATCATGCCCCAGATAGCCGCAAATAGAGTGAACCAGGGTAATGGTTGGTCAAACCAGACAACGGCCAGCAGTGGCGGAATAATCCACAGCGCCGTGATGACCCTTTGCCTAAGCATACTTATCACCGGGATTATAATCCACCGAAGCGCCTTTGTCTCCGACTGTAGGATAGCAGTGCCGTGTCAATGTCTTTTTCACCAAAGTCAGGCCAAAGGACTTTGGTGAAATGGTATTCGCTGTAGGCTGTTTGCCAAATCAGGAAATTGCTAAAGCGCATCTCATCGCCAGTACGAATTATCAGGTCAACATTAGGTAACCCAGCCGTATAGAGATAGTGGCCAAATGACTCTTCATCTATATTTTGGGGACTAACGCCCTCAGCGATGAGACGGCGCACCGCGTCTACAATCTCAGCGCGTCCCCCGTAATTAAAAGCGAGATTAAGCGTCATCCTGGCGTTATTTTCAGTTAGCTCCATCGCCCTATTTATGGCTGCCTGTAGATTCCGGGGAAGCTCATTAAGCCGCCCAAGGTGACGGAGTTTGATACCCTCCTGATTAAATTCGGGGACACATTTATTGATGAACTCCTCTAATATGGCGAATAGACCCATGACCTCCACTTCAGGGCGAGTCCAGTTTTCCGTAGAGAAACCATAAAGAGTTACATATTTTATCGGGTATTTGCTGAGGTATTTAATCATACGGCGCATATTTTCTGCCCCTTCCCGATGTCCACTAAGCCGGGGTAATCCACGCCGTTCTGCCCAGCGACCGTTACCGTCCGGTACCATAGCGATATGGGTAGGGAGCAGAATAAATTTCTTGGTGGTTGGGGTTTTAGCCATGTTTTGGCCTCTAATCCCGGCTAGACCCGCGCCAGTTCCGCTTCTTTCTCTCGTCCGATTTGCTCAGTATCGGCGATAAAGCTATCAGTAAGTTTTTGTAGCTGGTCTAAGGCGCGCTTATGCTCGTCCTGTGATAGGTCCTTATTTTTCTCCGCTTCTTTCAGTTCATCCACAGCTTCACGCCTCAGGTTCCGTACTGCAATCTTTCGCTCTTCAATCCTCCTTCGTACTACCCTAATCAGCTCCTGCCGGCGCTCTTCCGAGAGCAGCGGGATACTTATTCGGATGACATTCCCATCACTAACCGGATTTAGCCCCAGGTCAGATGTCAGGATGGCTTTCTCGATACTACGGATACTACTTTTATCCCAGGGTTGGATAACGAGGAGTCTAGCCTCGGGGGCTGAAATGCCAGCAATTTGATTAAGCGGGGTCAGCACCGAGGCATATTCCACTTTGATATGTTCTATTAAGGTAGGGGTGGCATGTCCGGTACGGATAACGGCTAATTCCTTTTTCAACCCCTCAACTGCCTTCTGCATCTTTTCTTCGATATTCCATAAAGTCTGGCTAGCCATTTTCCGTCTCACTGGATACTAGAGTGCCAATAGGTTCACCGATTACCGCCCTCTCGATACTACGTGGTGCCTGGAGGTCAAAAACAATTATCGGCAGCTTATTTTCCAAGCAGAGAGAGAGCGCCGTGGCATCCATTACCTCCAGGCGCCTATTTAAGACCTCAAAGTGAGTCAATTTATCGAACTTCTTGGCATCAGGGTTTTTAAGGGGGTCAGCACTATAGATACCATCAACATTATTCTTGGTCATAAGCAGAACCTCGGCCTCGATTTCAATGGCTCGTAAAGCCGCCGCGGTATCAGTCGTCATATAGGGATTACCGGTGCCGGCGGCAAAGATGACTGCTCTCTTCTTCTCCAGGTGCCGAATCGCCCGGCGTCTAATGTAAGGCTCCGCTACCTGCTGAATGCCGATAGCTGTCTGGGTTCTGGTGACTACCCCCGCTCTTTCCAGTGTGTCCTGGAGAGCCAGGGCATTTATCACGGTCGCTAACATCCCGGCATAGTCAGCGGTAACTCTATCCATGCCATTTTTCTCTGCCTGAGCCCCGCGCCAGATATTACCACCACCAACAACAATAGCTATCTCTACCCCCATTGCCATTACCCGCTTAATCTGCTGGGCAACCTTACTTAGGGTAGCGGTATTAATACCATAACCTTCTTTGTTGCCAAAAGCCTCACCGCTGAGCTTGAGTAAAACACGTTTATATTTAGTAGTGACCATTACTTCTTTTAATACACTCTAAATGTGATTTACTACGCTCCCACTTCGAATCTGGCGAAGCGGCTTACCTTGATATTCTCGCCTACTTTGGCGATAGTTTCGTCGATAAGAGCTTGGATACTCATATCAGGGTTTTTGATGTAAGGCTGAAGAAGCAGGCAAGCTGCTTGAGCTTCCAGGTCAGTTCCCTCAGGTATTTCTTCCTGTGAGATAAATCGAGGGTCTTGAGCAGCTATTTGCATTGCCAGGTAGTGAGCCAGTTCTTTGAATTCATCAGTGCGGGCGACAAAGTCAGTCTCGCAGTTCACTTCAACCATGGCGCCAATGCGCCCTCCGGTATGGATATAGGCTTCAATTAGTCCCTGGGAAGCGGCGCGCTCTCTTTTTTTCTCCACCTTAAGGAGGTTACGTTGCTTGAGCAGTTGCAGAGCCCTGGCGATATCCCCCTCTACTTCAAGGAGGGCATTACGGCACTCCATAATACCAGCTCCAGACTGTTCTCTTAGCTCTCTTACCCTATCTGTTGGAATCTTCAACCTTGCCTCCTAGCCTTGTTTATCATCAGGGGCGAAAATAAGAGATTCGGCAACTCCGGCAACCTCAAGCTCCCCCAAAACTTCTGCCTGTCCTTCTTCCGGGGGAATCGCCGCCTGGCTGAGTTTGCCTTCAATAATTGCATCGGCAATTTTACTGCATATTAGTCTGATGGCTCTAATAGCATCATCATTAGCCGGGACAGGATAGTCTATCTCATCAGGATTGCAGTTAGTATCTGTTATGGCGACCACTGGTATGCCGATACGTTTGGCTTCAGCTAAAGCAATCCTTTCCTTTGCCGTGTCAACTACGAATAGAGCCTCCGGCAGCCGGGTCATTTCTTTGATGCCACCCATTTGTCGATTGAGGCGCAAGATTTTCTCCTCAAGTTTCAGGGCTTCCTTCTTGGGTAAGCGGTTAAATTCCCCCCTGGATTGCTGGTCTTCTAAACGAACCAGATAATCTATGCGTGCCTGAATAGTCGCAAAATTAGTCAGCACCCCGCCTATCCAGCGCTCCTTGACATAGTACATACCGCAGCGCCGGGACTCTTCTTCTATGCTCTCGTGAGCCTGCTTCTTGGTGCCGACGAAAAGGATGTGGCCGCCATCGGCAGCCACCTGTCGGATAAATTGGCAGGCTTTATCCAACAAGCTGGCAGTTTGCTCCAGGTCAATGATATGAATGCCGTTGCGCTTGGTGAAGATGTATTTCTTCATGCGCGGGTTCCAGCGGCTGGTCTGATGCCCGAAGTGGGCACCGGCTTCCAGAAGTTGTTTAATGGTAGCGGTATCTGGCAAATTCGAACCCCTTTCTAGTTGTTAACTAGCCTAAAGTATAACGAAGTATAGCATATCAGCCAGCATCTAGCAACAGCCGGATTAAAGTGGGTCGGCGCTATTAAGTGGGCAATATGAGCTTGTCTTTCAAGGGCGACAAGTGTAAACTATAGAGCAGAATGGCAATTTTCAGGAAGGGTTTTAGACCCCTACTTAGGGAGCGGCTTTGCCTCTTACTTAGAAGCGCGGGTAGTGGTGAATGAAGAAAGAAGCCGGCGTATATAAAGACACGGGTGTGGCAACTGACCGGGGCATGAATGGTCTGCCTGGCATCTCCCTGGGCAAGCAGACCTTCAGCTCTCTGGGGAACCCAGTCTACCGCCTTTTCTTCTTTGGTATGCTGGGTTTTACGGCGCCGATGAACATGGAGATGCTGGCACGCTCATTACTCATCTATCGCATTACCGGCTCAGCGTCCATTCTGGGACTGATGGCACTGGTTACTGCCATACCCATGCTTTTTCTCTCCCTCTTCGGTGGGGTTATTGCCGACCGCGTGCAGAAGAAATATGTTTTGCTGGCGGGGCAGGCCGGCTCAGCTTTAGTCTCTTTAGGTATCGCCCTCTCGCTGACTCTGGGTTACCTCAGTCCTGAACATGCTGGTTCGTGGTGGATTCTTATGGTGGCTTCAGTGCTTAAGGCAACTGTTCAGGGTCTGATGATGCCCTCACGCCAGACTATCATATCTGAAATCGTCAGTCAGGACCAGGTAATGAACGCTGTCTCCTTGAACGTACTGCAGATGAATAGCCTCCGGCTACTGGCACCGGCGGCCGCCGGCTTTATCATTGAGGCTTTTGGCTTCGCCCCTATCTACTATATTACGGTAGGATTCTATCTCCTGTCCATGGTCTTCATTGCTCTGATGCCGCCGACCGGCATGATAACACTGCGTGGTAGTGGCGCCCTGACTGACATTAAAGAGGGGTTTCATTATATTCGGCGTGAGACTGCTATCCTGCTTACCCTGGTCTTTACCATCTTCGTGGTCATACTCTCTATGCCCTACCAGATGCTGCTACCTATCTTTGCTGATGATATTCTCAGGATTGGTGCCAGGGGCATGGGGATGCTGATGAGCGTCGCCGGCGCTGGTGCCATCGCTGGTTCTCTCACCCTCGCCTCCCTGCCTAACAAGAAGCGGGGCGTTATGTTGCTGATTAGCTGTCTCGTTTTGGGCATCGCTCTGGCTGGTTTCGCCTTTTCCAGCACGCTCTACCTTTCCCTGGGCTTGATTGCTATCGTTGGACTGGGGCAGAGCGGGCGGATGACACTGAGCAACACCCTGCTCCAGTACTATTCGGCAGACGAGTATCGGGGAAGGGTAATGAGCATTTACATGATGGAGTTTGGTCTATCAAGTCTGGGCACCTTTACTGCCGGGTTGATGGCCGAGGGCATCGGGGTGCAGTGGGCAATTGGCGGGTTTGCTGTGATTCTTGTCATCATATCCCTGCTGGCGCTAATCTTCGCTACCCGAATACGTAAGCTGGACTAGCTAATTCAGCCTGAACAAAGAGTTCACCCGTACTATAAGGAGGCTAAGATGGTCAAGAGCGAAATGAGTGCTACCATATCCCTGGACATCTACTTCGATTATCTTTGACCCTATGTCTACAATGCAGCAGTTTGGCTGCAAAGAGTGCAAGAGGACATCGGCACCAAGCTAACCATCAACTGGAGGTATTTCAGCCTGGAGCAGGTTAACAGTCAGCAGGGTGCGCAATGGAAAATCTGGGAACAACCGGAAGGCTACCCCAGTCGCGGATTGCGTGCCTTCCGTGCCGCCGAGGCTGCCCGACGTCAGGGTGAAGCTGCCTTTGAGCGTTTTCATATCGCCTTAATTAGAGCCAGGCACGAACAGCGCCGGGATATCGCTGATACAAACACCCTTAGTGAAGTAGCTGAGAGTGCCGGCCTGGAGATGGTTCGATTTCAAAGGGATATCAGCGACCGCCGGATACTGGCTAAGCTGGCTGAGGACCATACCTTTGCCGTGGAGACCCTGGGTGTTTTTGGCACCCCCACCCTGGTTTTCCCGGAAAGACAGGCCATCTTTCTGAAGATGTCGCCGCCAGCACCCGAGGAAAGCCTCTCTGTCTTCACCGAAGTACGCACTTTAGCCGAGCGAAGGCGAAATATCCAGGAGATAAAGAGACCGCAACCATCCGGTAAGTAACAGCCAGGCAATTTTCTTTATTCAAGCTAAAAATGACAGCCAATGTAATCCGAAATAACAGCAAAATTAATCCTTGACAACCATCCCTATCTCGTATACACTTGTGGCGGGCGTGGTATGTTAAGCTTTTTTCTCCTCACTCCCCGATTTTTAGCTCCTCATTACTTTAGTATATCTTTGCGGCAAAGGAGGATTAGTCGTGTTTAAGCTCCCCTTTATGCCCCGTGAAGTGAAGTTTTTTGAGCTTTTCGAGGGGAGTGCCCAGAATATGGTAAAAGCCGCCCAGAAACTAAAGGAATTGGTTTATACCTGGGAGGATGTTGGGGGAAAGGTAAGCGAAATAACCGCATTAGAGCACGCAGGGGACGTGATTACTCACCAGATTTTCGCGCAGCTACATCGCACCTTTGTCACCCCCTTTGACCGGGAGGATATCGCCCAACTGGCTCATAGTCTGGATGATGTTGTCGACTTTATCCAGGCCGCGGCTGATGCCATGTTTTTATATAAGGTAGACCGTCCCGGCCAGAGTGCCAGGGAGCTAGCTGATGCCATCGTCCAGTCAGCCACTGAAGTAGAAAGAGCCATGCCCCAACTACGCCGCCATGCTGAGTTCAAGAAGATTCTTGAGCTATGCGTGGAGATTAACCGGCTGGAGAATGTCGCCGACCAGGTATTCCGTTCAGCTATGGGTGAGCTGTTTGCCGATACCACGGACCTGGCTGAAGTTATCAAGTGGCGTGAGATTTACGAGCACATGGAGAGCGCTACTGATAGATGTGAGGACGTGGCTAATGTGCTGGAAGGGGTAGCCCTCAAGCATGCCTGAGGCATCTCTCATCCTGCTTCTCTTGATTATTGCCTTAGCTCTGGGTTTTGGTGTTACCAATGGTTTTAACGACGCCGCTAATGCCGTGGCTACTGTGATTGGCACCCGGGTCCTTTCTCCCCGTAACGCCATAATACTCGCCGCCGCTCTCAATTTCGCCGGTGCGGCTACTGGTCTGGAGGTTGCCAAAACCATTGGCAAAGGGATTCTAGCCCCGGAAACACTCACCTATCTGACAGTGATTGCCGGCTTAGCCTCAGCCGTTATCTGGGTTAGTCTGGCAACCTACTACGGTCTCCCTCTCAGCGTAACTCATAGCCTGATAGCTGGATTAGCCGGAGCCGGCATGGCTGTCGCCGGTAGTGATGCCATTGTCTGGAATGTCATGACACGGGTGGTAACATCCGTAGTGGCGGCTCCCGTCCTGGGCTTTGTAGCTGGCTTTGTGTTAATGGTCTGGCTGTTCTGGCTCTTCCGGCGGAGTGCCCCAGCCAGGGTGCAGGCTATTTTTGGCAAACTACAAATCTTCTCGGCTGCCTTTATGGCTTATAGTCACGGCAAGAATGATGGGCAGATGCCTATTGGTGTTATTGCTATAGCGTTGATAATCTATTACCAGGGGATTGGTCAGTCCGGGCAGGCGGCTGCGGTGTGGGACGAAATTGCTTCTGGTAATTTGTGGTGGGTCGTCGTTATCTCATCACTAGCCATTAGCTTAGGCACGGCTTTTGGTGGCTGGCGGGTCATTAGAACCCTGGGGTTAAGGGTTACTACCCTGCGCCCGGTTCACGGCTTTGCCGCGGAAACGGCCGGGGCGGCGATTATTGAAAGCGCTTCACTACTGGGCATTCCGGTAAGCACCACCCACTGTATCACCGCTGCCATTATGGGGGTAGGTGCTACCAGGCGGCTTTCGGCGGTGCGCTGGGGAGTAGCCGGGAACATCGTGACTGCCTGGATAATAACCTTCCCTATTTGCGGCGCACTGGGTTATTTATTTGCTTGGCTGCTTAAACTGATATTTTAGCTTATTCAAGAACAACTTCTCGGGGAACTACCCGGCATTTCTCAGCGGTAATAATAGCCTTAATCTCCGACACTGCCCGGTCAATTTCATCCCACTCGTTGACGACTACATAATCAAATAGAGGTAGCTGTTTCATTTCTTCCTCAGCGGCCTTGAGACGCCGGGTCAAGTCAGAGGGTGATTCGGTATGACGCTGCTCGAGTCTTATGAGAAGCTCAGCCATCGATGGAGGCACGAGGAAAATAAATATCGCCTGGGGCAGGATTTTCTTAATAGTAGCTGCTCCCTGAATATCAACCTTGACTATTATATCCTCCCCTTTGTCTAATGCCTTTTTGACAGCATCCCTGGGTACGCCATACCAGTTACCATAAACATTAGCCCACTCTAATAACTCACTATTTTCAACCATCGTCTGGAATTTCTCCCTGGAGACGAAATGGTAGTCTACATTATTTTTCTCACTGGTGCGCCGGGGTCTGGTGGTCAGGGTGATAACATATTTAAGAGGATAACTGGATTTCTTCATCCCGGCTAGAACTGCATCCTTACCTGCCCCGGAAGGACCGGAAAGGATGATGAGTAACGGTTTGGTTAGCCGGTGGAACGAGGGGTGATTTCTATGGACCACTTTCTTCATCGCTTGCATCAAGTCTTGGGGCTGAAGCGGCTCGCTCCGGGTCGCTTCCCGCCCGACTCGCCTGTAATCTGCCACTAATAGTTTCTGGAGTAAGGGCCGCCAAAATAATATGCCCGCTGTCGACGATAATAACCGCCTTGGTTCTACGGCCGTTAGTCATATCAATCAGTAGTCCTTTTTCCCGCCCTTCGTGGATGGTGCGTTTGGTCGGCGCTGAGTTTGGCGAAGCTATGGCAACAACTCTATTCATTACTATGATGTTATTAAAGCCAACGTGAACTAGTTCTATACCCATTGTTATCTCCTCGGTAAGTTACTTAAGACTGACTGACACTTCCCTATCTTATACCTTTAATGATAATTAGGCAATACGCCCGGCGCGTTTTTGACAAACTCTCAAGAGAGGACTAAACTTTAGCTTGAAAAAGATAAGCCGGTTCAATAGAACGATATGGATAGAACTGAAACCATGAAACAGGTTAGCCCGGGAATAGAGCGTCTGGCGATACAAAGAGCCAGAGGCAGGGCAAACGTGGCGAAGTGGGACCTTAACGTTGCTATTTTTTCGTACGCTATTTTGAGTATTATTATCATCTTGGTCTCGCAGGGTGTCGGCCTTAATGTTGTGGCAACGTTAGCTATTTGTGGGTTAATTGCCGTTTGGGTCATAGGACGCAGACAGGGGAAGCGGCTATACCAGCGTTTCTACTCCGAAGAAGTGTCAGACCTGCAGCAAAAACCCAGTGAGCAGTCGGCGGCCCTGGTGGCACATCTCACCCCTAGAGAGATAGAAACCCTGCATTATGTGGCTCAGGGCTATTCAAATAAACGGATTGCCCTCGAACTCGGCATCAGCGAGCAAACCATTAAGAACTTTGTTAGTGGCATCTTGACCAAACTGAATGCCAACGACCGCACTGAAGCAACCGTAATCGCTATTAAGCACGGCTTAATCTCCATCGAATAACTGACTACTCTCTTTCAGCCTATCTTACGGCTTGTCAACCCTGGTTTGATTGCCTCTATCTGTGGTCATTTTATTCAGGAAGCGGATAATGTCCCCCCGGTCAAATCTGCGGTCGCCGCGGGCGCAAATGCGGTAGCCCTTTATTAGTCCACGGTCGCTCCACCGCCTGACCGTGTTAATATGCACATGGAGCAGATTGGCGACCTCACTGGTTGTCAGCATCGTTCTCCCACGCTCATCAAGTGTCATATTATTCCTTCTCCCTACTTTAACTACCCTATCATTACTTTAACTTACTTTACCTTGCCTTGCCTGAGCAGACAATCACCCAAAAGTACTGATTCCGCTAGTAATAAGGTAATGAGACAAAAGTACTAAACAGGTGGTTAAAGTGATATTAAGATACTTGTTTTAAAGACTCTGATTTGATACAATGAAAATTCGCCACTTGGCGAAGTCGGTTCGGGCTGTTTCACGCAACCCCTTATCAATGGCCGGGAGGTGAAAGCGATGAAAGTCCTGGTAATTGATGATAACCAGCTAGTCAGCAAAGATATCTCTTTCTGCCTGGTAGTAAGGTATCCGGATGTTAGCGTGGTCGCCGTCGATACGGGCGCCGAGGGATTGAAGATGATAGAAAGCGAGTGGCCCGATGTGGTTATAGCATCATCTTCTTTACCGGATATGGCCATCCTGGACCTGGTCAGCCGGATTCGCGACTTCTCCGATGTCCCCTTAATCATCCTCTCCAGCGAGATGGACACTGACATGGACAGAGCCAGGGGCCTGGAGACCGGAGCTGATGAGTATATTACCACGCCGTTCAGTCCGATGGAGCTTCTAGCCAGGGTCAAGGCCTTGCTCCGTCGCACCCAGAGGCTTGGCTTTAAACAGGGGCACGTGGCTGCCTTTGGCGGCGAACTAAGCATTAATTTTGACACACACGAGGTTTCGCTTGCCGGCAAACGAGTCAAACTGACGCCTATCGAGTATCAGTTACTCGTAGAACTGGTAAGAAATGAGGGCCGGGTGCTTACCCATCGCGTCATATTGGAAAAGGTGTGGGGCGCCGAATACGGTAATGAAAACAGCTCAATTAAGAAATATATCTATCGCCTCCGTTCCAAGCTCGAGTGCGATGCCGGCAAGCCGCAGATGCTTCTCAACGAACGAGGGATAGGCTACAGGTTTGTCGGGTCGTCTGTCTAATCACGGCCATTAGCCTATTATTCTCAGGCTATGGCTAATCTTGCCCGGGAAAAGCCCTGTCCTCGACTAACCACACTCGAAAAGACTGCTTATTAATCTCATCTCACCAGTGTTTCTTCTTACCAGGCACAGCCGCGCCAGAGACAGGGACTTTCTGTTTCTCTCGTCAAACGGGCACCAATTTTCCACCAGATTGCCACCAATTGCCACACTTTCAGGCACTTTGTCTACCAGAATTTTCACCTCCCTGTAGTATCCTGATAGTTAGCTGCTCTGCGGCGGAGGTGAGACTATCAAACCCGCTCGTATTCTGGTCATTGAGAAGGATGAAACGTTAGCCGCCAGGGCCGCCGCCGCCCTGGAAGAGGCCGGCTACGACGTCGTCAGGGTGGCTGATGTTCTTGACGGGATGAAAAAGCTGTATGAAGCCTACCCCGACCTGATTATTATGGCTAGGGAGCTACCGCTGGTGAACGGAGAAGACCCCTGCTTGCGAATACGAGAAGCCTGCTATTTGCCCATTATTGCCGTCGGCGCCGCCGAAGAAGCCGTGGAGATACTCGAGCTTGGCGCTGATGCCTATGTGACGAAACCGGTGAATCTTAGGGAGCTGGTGGCACGGGTGCAGACATTGCTCCGCCGGAAGCTGCGGCATAATCCCCCGGGAGACAATTCCGGGTCGGAGATTGAAAATCAACTGAACCAAGAGGGCAATCGCCCCGGCGGGCTGACCGGCACCGAATTTCACCTGGCGGCTTGCCTGCTCTTTAACCAGGGCAAGTTAGTTGATTACGGGCGCCTTATCGCCGAGGTCTGGGCCGGCAAGCCGGTCAGCCGGGATACCCTGCATTTTTACATACGGCGCCTGCGCCGCAAGCTGCAGGCTTTCTTACCTGACGGAATCCGTATCCTGAGCTATCGGGGGGTGGGTTACCGCCTGGAAGAGGTCGGGCAGAGTCAGCGCGATAGCGCTTAAGAGTTACCCAACGGGGGTGAGCAGATGATACACTTACCATTTTGGCTGTATAAAGTTCCCGCCCTGAAGCTATTAGTCTGGCTGGTGCTCCCGGCGGCTCTGGGCGTGGCTGTATTTCAACTCACCGGCACGATGACGGCCCACGCGGTGAATGTGCGCGCTGAAATCAGGGTCGCTCCCTCCGATACCATCCTGGTAATCGAGCACTCACCGTCTTTAGCCCCACCCGCCAGCCCCCCACCGGGGGCACGGCCCCCAGCGGCGGCCCCGGGCCCGGGCGGCTTTGTCGCCTTCTCATCGAGCTGGCTACAGGGTAACCGGCCGGCCGCGCCCGGCGGCGGCGACAGCAGCGATAACACCTCGGCACTGCCGGGTAATGGTGACAACGTAACCACAGCGAGTCTCATCGGCGCTGGCCGGGGCGGTGGCGGCGG
>JACQGQ010000012.1 GCA_016199495.1 Chloroflexota bacterium | reverse complement strand
GCCTTCTTTAAGGAGGTGTACTGGCTGACAATGTCAACAATGTCTGTCTTCTGCTTTATTTCGTCGATAACACTCATACTATCATTATATATTATACTACTTTACCTTTTTTAATGCCCATTTTGAGGGGGATAGTCAGGCAATTGACTGCCCCCTTTTATTTTCTGACACTCCGCTTGGGCTATCTAAGCTCGATAGACGTCCCCTCTGGACATCACCCGATAGATGGTGACCATCTTTGCCCCGTCATCGACCTGGTAAAGAATTCGATAGTCCCCCACACGAACCCTGTAACCCTCTCTTGCCGTTAGCTTTTTGTTACCGGGCGGCCGGGGATTCTCCGCCAGACGGGCAATAACCCTGTTAACCCTCTCCTGAGTTGACGCTGGGAGCCGCCGAATCTGCCGATGGGCAGTGTGGCTAACTTCCAGTCGATACACCGCTCTTTAGCTTCCTTCGACTACGCTCAGGATAAACTTTCGACTTCGTCAGATGCTCCTCAAAGGGCATTGTTGGCTCTTCGTCCAGTTCAGCCTGGAGCAACTCGGCAGCATCAGAGAGGTTTTCCAGACGCTCTATCATGTCGTTATACTGGTTTATCCCGACAAGAACTGCTTTCACCTTGCTGCCGGCGACTATGAGGCACGGGTCGCCACCGCTGGAGACTTCATCCACAAGCTGGGTGAGCCTCGGCCTGGCCTCAGCCATCCCGATTGACTTTATTCGTCCCATACTATCTCCTTAATGTCTATATTAACACAAATGTTAATCTCTGTCAACGAGGGGGAGAGGCTTCTTGTTTGAGAAATCGGAGTTTGAATCCTTCAAAGTCTCTCAGCCAGTCTTGAGGCATACTGGTCGGTCATGCCGGCGATGTAGTCAACCACCCTCCGCTCTACTTCGTCACTGTAGAGAGAATACTCCGGTGGCAGCCTGTCCGGGTGCTTATTGAAGTACTGATATAATAAGCGAACTATCTCTCTTGCCCTGGCGGCTTCATCCTGGGCAGAGTGTCTATTATATACCCGCTCAAAAAGAAAGTCACGCAAGGTATTGGTTGCCGTCAGAATCTGAGGGCTCAGGCCGATTGTCGGGCTGGTGGTAGTATCATGTCCCCTGACGGCCCACGATTGTTCAATAATATCACAAACCATAGTATTGATTCGCTCTGAGTGGGAATGGCCTAATAGGGTTGCGGTTGAGACTGGCAAGTCGCCCTCGGTGATAATGCCGGCCCTGATGGCATCACCGATATCATGGTTGATGTAGGCGACGGCATCAGCCAGCTTGCACACCTCACCTTCCAGGGTATTTATCTTGCCTGAGCCTTCTCCCAGGATGTCTACCCCTGTCTTGGAGTGATTGAGAATGCCGTCTCTTACCTCCCAGGTGAGATTAAGTCCCTGTCCATCCTTCTCTAAAAGGTCAACAGTGCGCAGACTTTGCTCATTATGTCTGAATCCGTGGTGATAAAGCTCATTTAAGACTTCTTCGCCGATGTGACCGAAAGGGGTGTGACCCAGGTCGTGCCCCAGGCTAATTGCTTCCGTCAAGTCTTCATTAAGGTTTAAGGCTCGAGCTATCGTGCGGGCTATCTGGGAAACCTCCAGGGTGTGGGTCAGGCGTGTCATATAGTGGTCACCCTGGGGGGCAATGAAAACCTGCGTCTTATGTTTGAGACGACGGAAAGCCTTGGCATGAATAATGCGGTCGCGGTCGCGCTGAAAGGCAGTGCGCACTGGACAGGGCTCTTCATATTTGAGCCGGCCCCGTGACTGCTTGCTTTTTACGGCGTAAGGAGAGAGGCTTGCCTCCCTTTCTTCAGCTAGCTGGCGGACATTAAGCCGGCTAATCATTTTTTTAAACTATGCGGCGAGCATCCGGCGACTAATCTTTTGAGATTTCTCGCGGGCACTGGCTGGCTAATCCCTGATTTTTAAGCGCGCTTCGACCGCGGCAATTATTTCCCTGGTGCGGTCAATCATATCGGGGCTTACTGAAACTGAGGTAATCCCCCATTCCACCAGTCTCTCAGTAAGCTCGGGATATTCTGAGGGTGCCTGTCCGCAAATGGAGGAGGTAATCCCCATGCTCTTGGCGACCTTGATAGCTCTTTCCAAAGAGAGCATCACCGCTTCATCCCGTTCATCAAAGGTATCGGCTAACTTGGCGCTATCCCGGTCAATACCCAGGGTAAGCTGGGTCAAATCATTTGAGCCGATAGATATGCCGTCGATGCCGACGGCGATGAATTTCTCGAGGAGAATGATGTTGGATGGCACCTCAACCATCATCCATATTTTGAGGTCTTCAGAGCGTTTCAGCCCTTCGCTTTCCATAATTTCCAGTGTCTGCGCTAGCTCGTTGACGGTGCGGACGAAAGGAATCATAACCCACAGATTCTTATATTGCTTCCTCACCTTCTTGATGGCGGCTATCTCTAGCTTGAAGGTATCGATATCGGTGATGTAGCGTGACGCTCCTCGGTAGCCAAGCATCGGGTTTTCTTCGGTCTCTTCGTAGCGCTCTCCGCCTTTTAAGGCGCGATACTCATTAGTCTTGAAATCGTTGGTTCGGTAAACTACCTGGCGGGGATGGAATGCCCGGGCGAAGGCAGTTAGCCCCCGGGCAAGCTTATCGACAAACTCGTTACCCCGCTGCTGGCTTATCATGTAGCTGGGGTGCTCGCCAATCTGGGCAATCATGAATTCCGCTCTCAACAAACCGACACCATCGACATCGTAAGAGGCTACCCGATCAACCAGCTCCGGTTGCGCCAGGTTTACCAGGAGTTTGGTCCTGGTCTTTATCTTTAGCCTGGTTTTAGTCTTGGCTGCGACGGTGATTTCTATCTTGCCGTCATAAACCTTACCGTGAGCGCCATCGACAGTAATCACCTGTCCGTCTTTCAGGGTAGCCGTAGCCTTTTCGACGCCGACGACACAGGGTATGCCCAGCTCGCGACTAACGATAGCGGCGTGGGCGGTTCTACCCCCGCGGTCGGTGACGATAGCGGCGGCCCGTTTCATGGCGGGCACAAAATCCGGGGTGGTCATTTCGGAGACCAGAATGTCGCCGTCTTTCACTTTGTCTATTTGAGAGGCATCGGTTACTAATTTGACTGGTCCCACGGCTATACCGGGGCTGGCGGCTGCCCCCGATAGCAGTACCGGGGCGGTAATTTCAGGTCTAACCCCAGCCACTCCTTCCCTGATGGTGGTTACCGGGCGAGTCTGCACGATAAAAAGCTGATTATTCTCCTTTGCCCACTCAATATCTTGCGGGAATTGGTAGTGCTCCTCTAACTGTTTGCCTATTTTAGCCAGAGCGATGATGTCATCATCGCTTATTTTTTGCTGTGCCTGCTCTTTAGCAGTAAGCGTTACTTTCATATTGGTTTCCTCACCTTTACCCCCGTCGCTTCTTATCAGTTTCCACTCTTGCCGGGCAATTTCCTTGCTGGTAATTTTTAGCTCATTTTTGCTGACAATATAGTGGTCAGGAGTTACATCTCCGGAAACAATCATTTCACCGAGCCCGAGGATAGCCTCAATAGTTATCTTGCTTCTATCACTGGCTACCGGCTCTAGGGTAAACATGACCCCGGCCGCCTCAGATTGCACCATTCTTTGTACCGGTACCGCGATGCCAACCTTAAAGTGGTCATAGTTTTGTTGTACTCTATAGAAGATGGCTCTGGCTTCAAAGAGCGATGCCCAGCACTCCTGGACAGCGGCGACCACCTCTTTTTTGCCCTGCACATTAAGGAAGGTTCTTTGCTGACCGGCGAAGGAGGCTTCTGGCAGGTCTTCAGCGGTAGCTGAGGAGCGTACCGCCACCAGTCCCTGCCCCATTTTTACATAAGCCCGTTCAATTTCCTTAGCTATTTCCGGGGGTATGGCTGCTTTTGAGATTACCTGACGCACCTGAGCGGCAATCTGCTGAAGCTGTCGGCTATCATTAACATCCACCGGTTTCAGTAGTTGGCGGATTTTAGCGGTCAGTTTTGTTTGGCGGAGGAAGTCAAAGTAGGCATCAGAAGTTACAATGAAACCGGGGGGGACCGGTATACCGACGTTAGTCATTTCACCCAGGTTGGCCCCTTTACCACCAACCACGGCTACATCCTTTTTGGTGACTTCCTTAAACCAGACAACGGTCTTTCGACCTTCCTGCATGAGTCTGTCCCCCTTTCACTCGGGTTATTTTTTGCTCTTGCCGGGTGTTTAGTGTGCTGTATTATACCATAAAGAAGGCGGTTTGGCTAGGTGTTCTGATGGTAAACTTATACCATTTCCAGTTGACAGTGGCAGTCAGGTGGAGTAGAATTAGGTGTGTCGGCTGACGAATGGGGGAGGTGTCACTATGATTGAGATGACTATTGACAGCATCCGGGTTAGTCTGATGAATTATCAGCGTGTCGTTATTCTGAGAGAGAAAATGGCAGACCGTTATCTTCCCATCTGGATTGGTCCGTCTGAGGCGGATGCCATCGCGGTAAAACTGCAGGGGGGGAGTGTCCCCCGGCCCTTGACTCATGACTTGTTGCAATCAGTCATTAACGCCTTGGGGGCCAGTGTCCACTCTATTATCGTCAACGAGCTGAAGAACGATACCTTTTATGCCAAGATTAATCTTAATGTAAATGGTGGTCAAATGGAAATCGACTCTCGTCCCAGCGATGCCCTGGCGCTGGCAGTCAGGGTGGAAGTACCCATCTATGTTGAGGAGTCAGTCCTGGATAAAGCCGGTATCCTGCTGGATAAGGAGACAGGTAAACCTATTGCTGAAGAAACGGATGGGACTGATAGCCAGGGCAGAAAGGTTAGTGAAGAAGAGATGAAGAGAATGTCGGCTTTCCGCGATTTCATAAACCAGCTTGATTTAGATGACTTTGACAAGCATAAATCCTGAGGCAGGACTCCATTTGTTCTGGTGGGTTGGAGACTGAATTCTGGCAGAGACTCTTATCAGAAAGTTAATAGCTTGGGGAGGCTTAGTCTAGTGGGCGGTATCAGCCTTATTTAAGATGTGGTTATTCAGTGATTGCTGAGTCGAGGAATAATAAGCCCGAGGACTAAGGTCTACAGGGTTTTTTAATGACCAAAGAGGGTTTGCCTTGTCAGGGAAGTTTGGCGGCGTTAGGTTCGCCAGAGACGGGTAAGCAATCTCCGGGGGGGCTTGCACTAAACGGGTGAATTTGATATGCTGTCGGCGGTATGAGCAGGTGGCAAGCAGCGATGCGGCTGGTGGGTGTGGGCTGGTATATCGGCGTCTGCATTATTTTGGGCGTGTGGGGTGGCCTTAAGCTTGATGAGAAGTTTCATACAACGCCCATCTTGGTGATAGTTGGATTGCTGGCTGGGATTAGCCTTGCTTTTTACGGTGTTTATCGGATGATTCTGCCCAACATCAATAAGAGACAAAATAAGGGGAAAAACTAGTGCCGAAAAAGGGCCGCTCTGGTTCTAAGAAGCCTTTCATAATTCTGGGAATCCTGGTTATTCTGGCTCTCTTTCTCGTTGGTTTTGCCAGTGGTCCTCTGGGGCAGAAGATATTTGGTGACATAGGACTACCTGGCTGGCTGAGCGTCCCCCAGCCGCGCCCTGAGCTTCCGGCTGAGGTGATTTTCCACCTCTTCGGCTTGCCGATAACCAATAGTGTTATCGCTACCTGGCTTACTATTATCGTCCTGGTTGGCTTTTCCTACGCGGTTAGCCGCCGGGTCAGGCTTATTCCCAGAAGATGGCAAGCCTTGTTGGAGTTTATCCTGGGGGCGTTGCTTGACTTCTGCCAGAGGGTTGCCGGGGAGCATAACGGGCGCCGTTTCTTTCCGATGGTAGCTACCATTTTCCTCTTTGTTGCCTTCAATGCTTGGTTGAGTCTGCTGCCTGGATTTGGTTCGATACTCGTTGACACCCATGAGGGCGAGGTGCACCTGCTGCGGGCGGCTAATACTGACATTAATACCCCTTTAGCCGTCGCCCTGATGTCCTTTCTCTCTGTTGCTTTCTTTGGTTTCAGGTCGCTGGGGCCGGCGTATATAAAAAAGTTCGTTAATATCGGTCAGTTTCTGAGCGGCCTGCGTCACCTGAGCCGGGGCAGACTGGGTGCCGGGCTAAACGGGCTGTTCCTCGGGGTGATTAATCTTTTCATCGGCCTTGTCGAAGCCCTGAGTGAACTGGTGCGCATCGTCAGCTTTACCCTCCGTCTTTTCGGTAATATGACGGCTGGTGAGATACTGCTCTTGATGGCGACTTTCCTGGTCCCCTTTTTGTTCGCTCTACCCTTTTATTGGCTTGAGTTGCTCGTTGGCTTTGTCCAGGCGCTTATCTTCGGTGGCTTGACCCTGATATTCCTGACCGTGGCCGTTACTTCCCATGAACATGAAGAAGAGGCGGCTTGATATAAATCAAAAAATTGTCGAAGGAGGTAGATAATGGAGCCGGAAGTAATCAAAATGTTGGCGATAGGTATCATCGGTAGCCTGGGGCTATTGGGGCCGGCGCTGGCTATCGGGCTGATTGGCTATTCCGCCCTGACCGGATTAGCCCGTAACCCGGAGGCAAGCGGTCCGATAATGACCAATATGATATTAGTAACCGCTTTCGCTGAGGCTATCGGGATTTATGCCTTGATTATCGCCATTATCCTGGCGATGATTGTCTAGTGAGCTTGATTAAGGGGGAGTAATTATGGAACAGCAAGGTATACCTATCTCTATAGTAATTTTCTTCTTGGGTGTGATTTTGGGAGCGATGGCTCTCGTTGGGCTAATAACGTCGTTGGTATTTTCGGCTTAATTCACTTGGAGAGGTGAGAAAAATGGAGGGACTGGCAAGCCTCGGGATAAGCCTGCCAACGCTGCTGGCGCAACTGGTGAACTTTGTTCTTCTTTTTGCATTGCTCTATCTGTTCGCCTATAAGCCGATTATGAAGATGCTGGATGAGCGCTCCCGGAAGGTTAAAGAGAGCCTGGAGCAGACCGAATATATTAAGGAGCAGGCGGCTCATGCTGAGGAAGAGGCTAAGCGACGAATTGAGGCTGCCAGTAAGGAAGGGCAGGAGGTAATCGCTCGGGCAGTGCGCACCGGGGAGGAGGTCAGGCAACAATCGCAGCAGGAAGCCAGACAGGAAGCCGAATCCCTGATTATCAGGGCGCGACTGGAAATTCAGCGAGAGCGAGATGAGGCGATTGATGAACTGCGCCAGGAGGTGGCTGACCTGACCATACTGGCGGCGGGGAAGGTTATCGACCGCTCTCTGGATAAGGAAGCTCACCGCCAGCTTATTGACAAGACATTGGAGGAAAGTACAACTCTGAGGAAGAGTTAGAGAGCCTTTAGTAACCCATCCCCCTGCCCCCTTCCCTTGATAAGGGAAAGGGGCAGGGGGAGTAAGAGTAAGAGAGGGGCTTCGCCCCTCTCTAAAATCTCTTCCCTCTCCCCTTATGAAGGGGAGAGGGATAAAGGGTGAGGGGTTACTAAACAATCTCAAAAAGGGGAGATAGCATGACCAGAAAGGCTAATGCCCGGCGCTATGCCCAGGCAGTGTTTCAAATTGCCCTGGAGAGAGCCGAACTGGATAGCTGGCAGTCTGACCTGAGAAAGATTGCCCGCCTGGGTGAGGATACTGCCTTTACCATGCTGCTGGAGAGTCCCAGGCTTCATTTTGATGATAAAGCTAGCCTGCTCTCCGAGCGGCTTGCTGAGGTCAACCCTCTGGCGCTAAATCTGGTTTACCTGCTGCTCGTCAAGGGTGCCTTGAGCATAGCCGGCGAAATTGCTGATGAGTACCAGCGCCGGTTGGATAGCCACCGTGGCATTGAGCAAGCGGAGGTTATTACTGCCATCGCTCTTGATGATGAGGATAGGCTAAAGATAACGGAGCGACTGAGGGCAGTGGTTGGCAAGGAAGTAGTCATCAAGCCTGAAGTAGATTCTGGTTTGATTGGTGGGATTGTCGCTAGAATTGGGGGTAAGTTGCTCGATGGCAGCACCCGCAGCCGATTGGAGGCTTTGAGAAGGGAAATGAGCGGAGTTGCCCGATAAAGGATAGGGTTATATAAAACTAAGGGGGTGAGGTAGATAAAATGACAACGAGAGGCCAGGATATCGTTTCGGTCATTAAACAGCAGATTGAGCAGTTTGGTGTGGCGGCGACGATGGTGGATGTTGGCACGGTGATTGAGGTTGGTGATGGTATTGCTCGCATTCACGGGCTGGCGGCGGCAAAGTATAATGAGCTGCTTCAGTTCCCTAATGAGGTGATGGGAATTGCCATGAACCTGGAAGAAGATAGTGTGGCCGCCGTTGTCCTTGGTGGCTACACTGGTATTAAAGAAGGGGATGAGGTGCGGTCTACCGGACGGATTGCTGAGGTGCCGGTGGGTGATGCTCTTATTGGCCGGGTAGTCGACCCCCTGGGTCGTCCCCTGGATGGCAAAGGAGCTATCAGAAGCCAACAGGCTCGACCGGTGGAGCGAGTTGCTCCCAATGTTGCCGTTCGCCAGTCAGTAAATACCCCGGTTCAGACGGGCATTAAGGCAATAGACAGCATGATTCCGATAGGTCGGGGGCAACGAGAGCTTATTATCGGCGACCGCTCAACGGGGAAGACAGCCATTACCCTGGATACCATTATCAATCAGAAGGGCGGCGATTTAATTTGTATTTATGTTGCCATTGGTCAAAAGGCATCCAAGGTGGCGCGGGTGGTCGCCACCCTGGAAGGATATGGTGCTATGGAGCATACGGTGGTGGTGGCGGCTAACGCCGCTGATTCGGTTGCTTTACAATATCTGGCTCCTTATGCCGGTTGTGCTATCGGGGAGGACTTTATGGAGCGGGGTGGGGATGCCCTGGTGGTTTATGACGACCTTTCCAAGCATGCCTGGGCTTATCGTCAGCTATCACTTTTGCTACGCCGTCCTCCGGGGCGGGAGGCTTATCCCGGAGATGTCTTTTATTTACACAGCCGTTTGCTGGAAAGAGCCGCTAAGTATGACGATGCCCATGGTAGTGGTTCGCTGACTGCCTTACCTATTATTGAGACACAGGCCGGTGATGTCTCTGCCTATATCCCAACTAATGTTATCTCTATCACTGATGGTCAGATTTACCTGGAATCGGACCTGTTTAACGCTGGTCAAAGGCCGGCATTGAATGTCGGTCTGTCAGTATCCCGGGTGGGTAGTGCTGCCCAGACCAAAGCCATGAAGCAGGTGGCGGGTAGGCTCAGGCTGGAGCTGGCCCAGTACCGGGAGCTGGCTGCCTTTGCCCAGTTCGGTACTTCGGAACTGGACCAGGCAACCAGAGACCAGCTCGAGCGCGGGCGACGGATTACTGAAGTTCTGAAGCAGGGCCAGTACAGCCCGATGTCGGTTGAAAACCAGGTTATGATTCTGTATGCTGCCATTAATGGTTACCTGGATGATATCGCTGTCGACCGAGCCGGTGCTTTTGAGGCTGATTTCCACCGATTTATGGAGGGGAATCACCCTGAGATAGGCGGGGCTATTGCTCATGAAAAAAACATTAGCCCTGAGACTGAAGAGGCGTTAAAGGCAGCCATCCTTGAGTTTAAGCGGAGCCTGGCTTCAGGGTAGCTTAAAGGGGCGAAGCCCCAAATACATGATAAGGAGTTTAAGAGGGACGGAGTCCCTCTTAAAAAACTATTGAGGTTGTCCGAAAATGTCATTGCGAGACCATCCGCCGTAGGCGGAGGCGAAGCAATCCGTGTGGCGGGGAAGGGGCATACCCCACACCCCCAGATTGCTTCGTCGCTACGCTCCTCGCAATGACAAAGAAGCCTTTTCGGGAAGCTTCTAAAGGGGGTGAGGTCATCTGGCTAATATTCGCTTGATTCGCCGCCGAATACGGGGTGTTCAGAGTATCGCCAAGATTACCCGGGCGATGGAGATGATTGCCACTTCCAAGATGAGGCGGGCACAGGAGCGTGGCTTGGCTGGTCGGCCTTACTCGGAGAAGATTCGTCAGGTGATAGCCGACCTGGCCGCTTTGCCCCAGACTGGTCGGGAGTTGCACCCTTTATTAAAGCGTCGGCCGCTAACCAGAATGGCTATTGTGCATATCACCCCTGACCGTGGTCTGTGTGGTGGGCTTAACGCCGGTATCAACCGGCGGACAGCCAGTTTTATCCTGGAGCAAAATATACCGAGCACTTGTATTAGTGTTGGGCGTAAGGGGCTGGATTTTATGCGACGGCGAGGTCGTGATATCAGGGCAGAATTTACCTGGCTTGGTGACCAACCCGGTTGGCTTGATACCCTACCCATATCCCGCATTATCATTGATGATTACACTGATGGTGTCATCGATGCTGTCTATCTGGCTTATACGCAATTTGTCTCCACCATGGTGCAGAGACCGGTGGTGCTGCCGATACTGCCGGTGGCACCGGCGGCTATCTCCGGCGCCCAGAATGTAGATTATATTTATGAACCAGGCTCAGACGAGGTGCTGGCTGGACTCTTACCACGTTTTGTTGAGATGCAGATTTATCATGCTATTCTGGAGTCTATTGCCAGCGAGCAATCAGCCAGGATGGTGGCGATGCGAAATGCGACGGAGAATGCCGGGGAACTGATTGATGGCTTAACCCTGATTTATAATAAAGCCCGTCAGGAGTCAATTACTAAAGAGCTTCTCGATATTAGCGGCGGAGTGGCGGCGCTGACTTAGTAAGGAAATCTTTAATGCCCATCAGCCGTAGGGAGTTTGAAAGCGGTGAGCCTGACTTAAGTAGAATTTTAAGACAAGTCTGTGAGGTGAAGAATGGCCAAGGGTAAAGTGGTTCAGGTAATCGGGACGGTAGTTGATGTCGAGTTTCCACCCGATGAACTGCCGGCACTCTATAGTGCTATCGAGACTACGGGCGATGGTGGTAAGGTTGTGCTTGAAGCTCAGGAGCATGTTGGTAATAACTGGGTGCGCTGCCTGTCATTATCACCGACAGAAGGTCTGGGGCGGGGGGCGGAAGCGGTCGATATGGGAGCGCCACTGAGCGTGCCGGTAGGCAGGTCAACTCTGGGGCGCCTGTTCAATGTCATGGGTGTGCCCCTGGATAACCTCGGTGAGGTTAAATCTGAAGAGCGGTGGCCAATCCATCGTGTCCCGCCGGCACTTGAGGAGCAAGAGACGACGACTGAGATGCTGGAGACCGGGCTCAAGGTTATTGACCTGATTGCCCCCTTTACCAAAGGTGGGAAGGTGGGCGCCTATGGGGGTGCCGGGGTGGGTAAGACGGTTATTATACAGGAGCTTATCCGCAATATTGCCACTGAGCATGGTGGTTTTTCTGTTTTTGCTGGAATCGGGGAAAGGTCCCGTGAGGGTAATGACCTGTGGTATGAAATGAAGGAATCCGGCGTGATTGACAAGACGGTTCTTGTCTTTGGCCAGATGAATGAACCACCGGCGGTTCGCTTGCGTATCGGGCTAACCGGACTAACGATGGCCGAATACTTCCGTGATATTGAGCGTCAGGATGTGCTGCTCTTTATCGATAATATCTATCGCTACACCCTAGCCGGTATGGAAGTATCGGCTCTGCTGGGACGGATGCCTTCGGCGGTGGGCTATCAGCCTACTTTGGCAACCGAGGTTGGTGAGCTAGAGGAGAGAATTACCTCTACCAAGCAGGGCTCAATAACCTCGTTTCAGGCTATTTATGTTCCGGCTGATGACTATACTGACCCTGGAGTGGCGACCACCTTCGGTCATCTTGACGGGGTGGTTGCCCTGGAAAGGTCTATCATGGAGCAGGGTCTGTATCCCGCGGTTGACCCGTTGACCTCGACCTCCCGGATACTTGACCCCAATATTGTCGGTGAAGAGCACCATCGGGTGGCGCGTGGAGTACAGCAGGTACTCCAACGTTACAAGGACCTCCAGGATGTAATCGCCATACTGGGTATTGAAGAGCTTAGTGAGGAAGACAAGCTCATGGTCGCCCGGGCTCGTCGAATACAGAGGTTTTTGTCACAGCCGATGTTTGTTGCCGAGGTTTTTACCAACAGACCGGGCAAGTATGTGCCTATAGCCGAAACAGTGCGTGGCTTCAAGGAGATTCTGGAAGGTAAGCATGATGCGCTACCGGAACAGGCTTTTTATATGGTGGGAACGATCGATGAGGCGGTAGAGGCGGCCAAGAAACTGGGAACATAAGATAATGTCGATAAAGCTTGATATCGTTACTGCGGAGCGGCTGGTTTTTTCTGAGGAAGTGGATATCGTGGTTGCTCCGGGTGTTGAGGGCCAACTGGGAGTCCTGCCGCATCATACCCCCCTGATGACGACATTACAGGCGGGTGAATTGCGGGTGAGGAAAGGGGGAGAGGAGTTATCCCTGGCCATTTCTGGTGGCTTCCTCGAGGTGCGCCCGGATAGGGTTATAGTTCTGGCTGATGCGGCGGAGAGGGCAGAGGAAGTTGACCTGGCTCGGGCTGAGGCGGCGAAGCGTCGTGCCCAGGAATATCTTGTTCACCCTACTGCGGGGGTTGATATCGCTCGGGCGGAAGCCGCCCTACGCCGTGCCGTGGCTCGTCTTCAGGTGGGGGAGAAGAGGCGGCGAAGAAGGCAGGAACCCGGAACCAGGTAATAGAGAAGGCTAACCTGTCGAGTAAAGTGGCTAATTTAGCTGGCGGGCTTCTTATTTAAGTTCAGCAATCCCTCAATCGGCTCAATAACCAGGCACCCTTTATCAAGGTCAATAGATTTTATGACGTCCTCAATGGCCGGGATAAGAATCTCTCCTTTGACTCCGCTGACTACGTAGGTATCGTTAGCGGCTGTGCTCAGAATTTCGCTGATATTTCCCAGCAGCTCCCCTTGAGTCGTCCGTACCTCTAGCCCAATGAGTTGAAAATGGTAATATTGCCCTTCAGGCAGAAGGTGAAGCTGACTGCGGTGTATTTCTAGCAGTTGCCCCCGCCTCTTTTCAGCGTTTTCAAGGCTATCAATCGTGTTCAGCTTGATAATTGCCTTCCCTTTGTGCCACTCAGTGCTATCAATGGTCATCGGCTGGCGGTTAACATAAACCTTGGAGGAAGGTGCGAAGCGTTGTGGGAAGTCAGTGGCGACCGCTACCTTTAGTTTACCCCTGGTACCCCAGGGGACTAAGATTTTACCGATAGCGATAAATTCTGCTTCAGATGGTTTCATGGCTGATTCTAAAGATATCTCAGGCTACTTAATGGCATACAGATTACCATCATACGAGCCGATGTAAACTGTTCCGTCGGCTACGGCTGGGGACGAAGTTATCTGGCCGCCGGTGATTATGTCCCAGAGCTTTTCGCCGCTGGCGGCGTTGATAGCATAGAGCCGGCCATCTTCACTGCCGACATAGACGGTGGTGTCGGCCACTGCCGGTGATGATATTATAGCACCACCGGTTTCGAATTCCCAGCGTTTTTGCTGGCTCTGGAGGTCTATGGCCAGTAGTTTGTTGTCCGAGCCGATATAAAGGGTATCACCGGCTACCGCGGGAGAGGAACTGCCGGTTCTGCCCAGGCTAAGCCCCCATAAAGAACCGGATTGGGGTGGAGGTCTAGACACTCCGGGCACACTCATTAGCCACAGTTGTGTCCAGAGAGGTTTGATATCATGTTCCCAGAGCCAGGTTCGGGCGTTACCGTCAACGGCGAATAAGTTACCGTTAGAGTTGCTGAAATAGAAGATTCCATCGCTCACCGCTGGTGAGGAGAACCCGGGGTAGTGTGACTTAAAGTGGAGGCGAAGCCTTCCGCTCAGCGCCTCTAAAGCGTAACCAAAGTTACTCCCTGACCCGATATAGACGATGCCGCTGGCGACCGTAGGTGACGATTTAACCGGCCCTTTTGTATCGAAAGCCCAGAGCTTTGTCCCCTGTTTGGCGTCTAAGGCATAGACATAGTAATCATCAGAGCCAAAGTAAACGATACCATCGGCCACGGCTGGAGAAGACATGATGGGATAAGCGGTCTTGAAATCCCAGAGCTTTTCACCACTACGCGCCTCAAGGGCATATAGCTTGCCATCATTTGAGCCAAAATAGACCACCCCGTTGGCAATTACCGGTGAGGACTCGACCCAGCTACCGGTCTCATATTCCCAGCGTTTCGCGCCCGTGGCGGCATCCAGGGCATAGAGCTTGAAGTCTCTGGAGCCGACATAAACGGTGCCATCGGCGACCGCCGGTGATGAGTGGATGCCACTGCCGCTAGGGAAGACCCATTCTATCGTCCCCTGGGGTAAGCTATCGCTTGAGCCGGTGCTGCCGGAGTGTCGTGGGTCGTGGCGAAACATAGCCCATTCTCCGGGGAGGGACCCGGAATTTATACCCTGAGACGGCTGATACACGATGTCGGTTAAATAGTATAAACTGGGGTAGACGATAGCAGCCAGGATAATCAGGCTGGTCAGGCTGAGAGCAATAACCTTAATCGTCTTGCGGCGTTTCCGGTAAAAGAGCCATCGTTTTGATATTTTTTGTGCTTTCTCATAAGATACCGGCTTGCCGGCATGGATTATTGCCCCCCAGCAATTTTTGCAGAACTCCGTTCCGGCAGGGCTGGGTTTGTGGCACACGGGGCAGACAACCCATAGCTCAGTCTCGGGCTTAGAATCCATTGCTAATCTCCGACTGCTTAATAAAGAGGCTACCCTATCCGCTGAGGTTGCCTGGACTCGTGCTTGCCCGTCTCATTAGCTCGGCTTATATTTACAAAATTTGGAGGGTAGCTCTGGTGCCTGTTTTGGCGGCTTTTACCCTGACCAGGGTGCGCATGGCTTCAGCTATTCGGCCTTGTTTACCAATAACTCTCCCCTTATCGTCATCGGCAACCTGCAACTTGAGTGTTAGGCCCTGCTCGCCTTCTTCTTCAGTAACTACCACATCGTCCGGTGAATTAACAATTGATTTGGCGATATATTCTACTAGTGCTTTCATGTCTTCTCCCATGTCTTCTCCTTGATTGTGTTGAACTTTTGCATAATACCCAGCTTGGATAGTAGCCGGGTGGTAGTAGCTGTTGGCTGAGCTCCTTGCCCGAGCCAGTATAGTGCCTTTTCTTCATCGATAACTATTGTTTTTGGCTCGGTTAGCGGATTATAATGTCCGATGATGCCAATGAATGCTCCGTCACGGGGTGCACGAGAATCGGCGACTACCAGTCGATAACTCGGCATTTTTTTGGTGCCTACCCGTTGTAATCTAATCTTTACCATATTCGTTACAGGATATTATGCCCTATTGAGTGGTGGCTGTCAATAGCTGTTAAAAGTTGCCGTTTAGTAACCTATCCCCCCGCCTGCCGAAGCCTCGTGCGGCGGGCAGTCCTGACCCCCTTCCCTTATTAAGGGAAGGGAGAGTGTATCTAAGAGAGGGGCGAAGCCCCTCTCTTAAGTCTCTTCCCCCTCTCCTTGAAAAGGAGAGGGGGATTAAGGGGGTGAGGTTAATACACAACCTCGTTAAAAGTTGTCAAGAGATGGGACAACCGCTATAATCGGGGTATGAAGGTGAAGAGATTACACGGCTGGCAGTTGAGCGTTACCCAGGCTTTAGAGCTACAGCACCGGCTGGCAGCGCAGGTCTCTGGAAGTAGCCAGGTTACCGCACCGCACCTTATCGCTGGTGTGGATATCGCCACGGGCAAAAGACAGGGAATGGCAACCGGGGCCGTGGTTGTCTTAAGCTATCCCGAATTTAGAGTAATGGAAACGAAGGTGGTTCAGGGAAGGCTTGATTTTCCTTATATTCCGGGTCTTTTGTCCTTCCGTGAGTTGCCACTGACCCTGGCTGCCTGTGAGAGCCTTAGTATTACCCCTGACCTGGTTCTGGTTGATGGGCAGGGAGTCGCCCATCCCCGGCGATTCGGCATTGCCTCTCACCTGGGGCTTTTTCTGGATAGGCCGACAATCGGTTGTGCTAAATCCCGGCTTTGTGGCCGACACGAAGAGCCTGAAATTGAGGCTGGTAGCTATGCCGAGCTGGTAGATAGGGGAGAGACGATAGGGGTCGCTCTGCGCACCAGACGCGGAGTGAAGCCCGTTTATGTCTCCACCGGTCACCAGGTTGACCTGGAGACGGCTATTCACTGGGTGACGGAATGCTGCCGTGGCTACCGTTTGCCGGAACCGCTGCGGCTGGCTCACCAGGCCGCCGGCGGCAATCTGGGGCGCGAAAAAGGCATCATTATCGGTGAGGTAGGCTTGCCAAGGGCACTATACGATTAGTTTAAGTCGGCTGAGATTTAGGTCGGTTATTCTTAATTAGCCGTTTTCATGAAATAGATATAAGGGGAGGTTACTGGTGCCGGAACTAAAGGATAAGCTAGAGGAACTGCAGGCTAGGATTTCGATGGCGCTGGTGCATCTTTGACATTGCTCGACGGGAAGAGGAGATTGTTCAGTTAGAGAAGCAGTCAGCCCAGCCGGACTTCTGGTTGGACCAGAGCGGAGCCCAGAGTGCTATGCGACAGTTAGCTGAACAGAAAAAGGTAGTTGAGAGGTGGCGAGGTCTGGAGAAGAAGGTGGCTGACATTACTGAAGCTCTGCCCTTAGCCGAAGAGGATACCTCCATTCAGGAGGAGATTGAATCCGAGGTAGCCGCCGTCGTGGCTCGTCTTGATGAGATGGAGCTGGAGATGGCTTTCAGTGGTGAGTATGATGCCAGGAGTGCTATTCTGGCTCTTCACGCCGGGGCCGGCGGCACCGAATCTCAAGACTGGGCGGAGATGCTGGTGAGAATGTATCTTCGCTGGGCTGAGCGCCGTGGCTATAAAGCTGAGATATTGGATACTTCCCCGGGTGAAGAGGCGGGGATAAAGAGTGCTACTGTTGCTGTCAGCGGTGATTATGCCTATGGCTACTTAAAATCAGAGCATGGTGTCCACCGGCTGGTTCGTCTTTCTCCTTTCGATGCTGACCATGCCCGGCATACCTCCTTTGTCTTGATTGAGGTTATGCCTGAAGCCGAAGCCGATTTTGATGCCGAGATTGCCCCGGATGACTTGAAAATTGACGTTTTCAGGTCGAGCGGACCGGGAGGACAGCATATGCAGAAGACAAGCACTGCTGTCAGACTGACTCACTTGCCGACCGGACTGGTGGTTACCTGTCAGAGCGAGCGTTCTCAGCATCAGAATAAAGACATTGCCCTGAAGATTTTGCAAGCTCGTCTGCTCAAGTTGGAGTTAGCCAAGAAAGCTGAAGAAAGAGCCAGGCTGAAGGGGAAGCGCATCGCCGCTGGCTGGGGTAGCCAGATTAGAAGCTATGTTCTCCATCCCTATAAGATGGTCAAGGACCACCGGACCGGTTATCAGACGAGCGATACCGAGGCGGTGCTGAATGGAGACTTGGATGGTTTTATCACCGCTTACCTCAGAAGTATCATCGGTGAAGAAGAATGAGCCAGAAGGCTGGTATAGTGTGTTGGAGAGGGGGTAGCTTTAGCGCTCTCCATTCATATAATGTATAATGTTTTTAGTAACCTATCCCCCTGACCCCCTTCCCCCGTATTTAATACGGGGGAAGGGGGCGTGTAGGTAAGAGAGGGGCTTCGTCCCTCTCTTAAGTCTCTTCCCCCTCTCCTTGAGAAGGAGAGGGGGATTAAGGGGTGAGGTCCGTAAACAATCTTCTTACAAAGGATTACAGGCAAAGGATTACAAGAAAGTTTGGGTAAAGAAGAATGATAAAAAAAGCTAGTATATTTGCCCTGGTTATTTGTCTCCTCCTGGTTTTATTAAGCCCGGGCTTGGTCCAAGCCCAAGGCGGGCTAACGATACTGGATAGCTTGGCTGAGGCAGAGTTTCCTCTTACGCTTCGCTTCAATCTGTCTGCCAGGAGCGATGCCGATGTTACCGATATTCGTTTACATTATACCGTTGACCGGGAAAGCTATGCTCAGGTAAGCAGTGAGGTCTATATTGAATTTGTGCCCGCTACTACTGTGGCTGTTGAGTGGGTCTGGGATATGAGGAGGACGGGCGGCCTGCCCCCGGGGACCAGCGTGGAATACTGGTGGACAGTGAGGGATGCTCGCGGTGATAAAATTGAAACTACCCCGGTTAGAACCCGCTTTGATGATGAACGCTATCCCTGGCAGAGCCTGACGGAGGGTAATGTCACTATATACTGGTATGAGGGAGGACAGACCTTTGCTGATGAGATAATGGTGGCGGCTGAGCAAGCACTGGCACGGCTGGTTGAGGATACTGGTGCCTATCTGAAAAAACCGGTCAGGCTCTATATCTACGCCGATACCCGGGATTTGCAAGGCGCCATGATTTTTCCCCAGGAGTGGACGGGAGGAGTAGCCTTTACCAGATATGGTGTCATCGTCATTGGTATATCCCCCAATAACCTCGTCTGGGGTCAGAGAGCGATAACCCATGAGTTAACGCACCTCGTCATTCACCAGATGACCTTTAATCCCTACGCTGACTTGCCGGCCTGGCTTAATGAAGGTTTGGCTATGTACGCCGAAGGGAGACTGGAAGTGGACTATAAAGCTCTGCTCCAGAGGGCGATAGCTGAAAAGAGCCTGCTCTCGGTGCGTAGCTTGTCAAGCCCCTTTTCCGCCCGTGCTGAAGAGTCCTATCTTTCCTATGCTCAGAGTTATGGTTTGGTTGAATTTCTTATCACCGGTTACGGACAGGCTAAGATGCTCAGCTTGTTGAATACCTTCAGTGTGGGTAGTAGCTATGACGGCGCCTTAGAAAAAGTTTATGGCTTTGATATGGATGGTCTGGATGCTCTATGGAGAGAAAAGGTTACTATGCCAGTCCGACCGAGTGAAGTAAAGGTTCCTATACCGGTCCGGTCGGGAATTTTTTTAACCAAAAACCCTTTCATTCCTCTTGTTTTCTTAAACGGAGTGTGCTATACTGACAACCGTTATTTTGTGAATCAAGGAGGCTGATAGTTGCTGGCAGACTATGGCTACATCGGGTTATTTCTGGTAGCTGCCCTCCTTTTTGCCGTTAGTATGCTGCTCATCCCTATCGCCCTTAAATTTATTAAAATCGTTCCTCAGAAACCCAGTCCGACCAAGAATTCCATTTTTGAATGTGGTATGGAGACCATTGGTAAGACCTGGGTTCAATTTAATTTCCGCTATTATTTTTATGCCCTGGTATTTATAATTCTTGATGTCCTGGTTGTTTTCCTCTATCCCTGGGCAGTTAACCTCAGGGAGCTAGGCTATTCCGGTCTCATCGTGGCACTTATTTTAATTGCCATCGTCGTTGTCGGCTATCTCTATGCCTGGAGAAAGAAGGCTCTGGAATGGAAATAGATATGACTCAGGGATATAGCTATCCTTTCATCGAACAGGATAGGATGGAGGGTGAGGCGATTGAGGCGCTGAAGGCAAGCAGTCAGCAGTCTATCCCTGACGCCGATAGATGGTTGGATGAGGAACTGAAGCGGAATATCGTGCTCACTTCAATAGATAGCGTGATTAGCTGGGCACGGCGCTCTTCGCTGTGGCCGGCAATTTGTTTCCCCGCCTGCTGTGCCTTTGAGCTGATTGCGGCCAACGCTTCACGCTTTGACCTCTCCCGCTTTGGCATGGAAATCCTGCGGGCTTCACCACGCCAGGCTGACCTGATGATTACCGCCGGTACCCTGACCTGGAAGATGGCACCCCAGGTAAAGCGGATTTATGAGCAGATGGCGGAACCAAAATGGGTGATTGCTATGGGTGCTTGTGGTATCAGCGGTGGCATTTTCCGTTCCTCTTATAACGTGGTTCCAGGATATAACCGCTTGATTCCGGTGGATGTCTATGTGCCTGGGTGCCCACCACGCCCTGAGGCTCTGCTTTATGGCATAGAAATGCTGCGTAACAAGATGTCTAAAAGTAGCACTATCGTAATCTAAGACAAGGAGGAGGCGAGATGGGCGAGTTAAAGGTAGGTGATAGGGTCAGAGTTGAAGATAGGCCGGGCTGGCCCGGGGGATACAAGATTGCCCGTTGGGAAGGTGTCATCGTTGAGGTTAAGGAAGACCCGGCGGGCTATGTCGTGATGAAGGCGGATAAGACCGGCTATAACATGGCATTTCCTGAGCACGAATTAGAGAAGATTTAGCTACTTTGCTTTGAAAGGGAAATAGGATGACGGTTGCTCTCTCCGGTCGGGAGGTTGCTCGGCAAATAACAGAGCACTTCCCCGAGGCGCTTATCGAGGCGAGTGACACAGCTACTGTGATTAACAGTGAGTCCTTGTTAGCCGTAGTCGCTTTTCTAAAAGAGACGGCCGGGCTTGATTTTGATTACCTGAGCAGTATTACCGCCGTTGATTATTACGACTACTTTGAGCTGGTTTATCTGCTAACCTCGATGAGGCATAACCATAGCCTGGTAGTAAAGACCCGCTGTTACGGTCGGGAAAATCCCACAGTTTCGTCACTGGTTAGTTTGTACCAGGGGGCCGATTTCCAAGAGCGGGAAATTTATGACCTGATGGGGATACGTTTTGAGGGGCACTCGAATTTGAAGCGCATCGTTCTCTGGGAGGGATTTGAGGGGCACCCGCTGCGCAAGGATTATTTATAAGAAGATTTTTTAACCTAAAGCCTCTTCCCCCTCTCCTTGGGAAGGAGATGGGGATTAAGGGGGTGAGGTTAATAAACAAGCTTTATAACTGAAGTGAAAAGAGAACAGGTATGCCTTTATTGTTGGGTTGAATGATGATGCTTAAAACTGAACCCTTTGTTCTCAATATAGGCCCGGTGCATCCCAGCACCCACGGGGTGTTTCGTATGAGGGCAACCCTCGATGGCGAAGTTATTATCGGGCTTGAGCCAGTTTTCGGCTATCTCCACCGCGGCATTGAGAAGCTGGCTGAGGAGCGAACCTATGGCGGGGTTATCCCGCTCACTGACCGGCTGGACTACCTCGCCTCAATGAGCAATAATCTGGCTTATGTCCTGGCGGTGGAAAAGCTGGCCGGGATTTCTGTCCCCGAGCGAGCCCAGTACCTGCGGGTTATTATGGCGGAACTGCAGCGTATTGCCGCTTTCCTTATCGCCGTTGGTGCCTTTATCAATGACTGTGGTGCTTTTTTTACTCCCTTCCTCTATATGTTCCGGGAGAGGGAGAAGATTGTCGACCTCTTTGAAATGGTCTCTGGTCAGCGGTTGCTCTATAACTACATGCGAATTGGTGGGCTCAGCCAGGACGTGCCTGATGAGTTCTTTCCGGCCTTAGATAGGTTTGTTCGGCAAATGCCGGCTTTCATCGGTGAATATGAGCGGCTGCTCAAGGAGAATGAGATACTGCTGGCTCGGGCCAAGGGTGTCGGTATTCTCAGCCAAGAAAAGGCGGTCAACTGTTCTATGAGCGGTCCCGTGCTTCGGGCCAGTGGTGTCAAGTGGGACATTCGTAAGGTCGACCCTTACCTCGTTTATGACCGCTTTGAATTTGACGTTCCCACCGGTAGCGTTGGTGACTGTTATGACCGCTACCGGGTAAGAATAGAAGAGATACGGCAGAGCCTGCGCATCATCAAGCAGGCCATGGAGCAAATACCATCGGGGGCGGTGAAAAGTGATGTGCCACACCTGATTCACCCGCCGGCGGGAGAAGCCTATGCCCATATTGAAGCCCCCAAGGGTGAACTCGGCTTCTATCTGGTATCGGATAATTCTATTGCTCCTTATCGTTGTCATGTCAGGGCGCCCAGCCTGATGAACCTGACGACTCTGCGCGAGATGATAATCGGCTGGAAGATACAGGATGCCATAATTATCTTCGGCAGTATTGATATCACTATGGGTGAAGTGGATAGATAGTTGATGATAGCAAATTTCGGTCTTGACCTGGAGCGGTACTGGTCGGCATTACCCCCTGAGTTGCCCCCGGACTGGCCCGGTGGGTTCTGGTGGCACTGGCTGGTGTTTACCATTATTATCATCGCCTTTGTGTTAGGTCTGGTAATGGGGTTTATCTGGCTTGAGCGCCGGGGTATGGCGCGCATGCAGGCCCGCCTTGGTCCCAACCGGGTCGGTCCCCTTGGTCTCCTGCAACCGGTCGCTGATGCCATTAAGGTGCTGCTCAAGGAGGATATTGTTCCCGATAAGGCGGATAAGATAGTTCACTGGCTGGCACCGGTGGTTGCCTTTGCCCCGGTGCTCATGATTTTTGCCGTGATACCCTTTCAAAACGGGGCATTACTGGCTGACCTGAATATCGGCATTCTTTATGTCGTCGCCATTAGCTCGGTGTCAACCCTGGGGATATTCATGGCGGGCTGGGCTTCGAGTAACAAGTATTCTCTGCTCGCGGCCATGCGTGATGTCGCCGCAGTGGTGAGCTACGAGATTCCAGTGGTACTGGCGCTTGTTGGGGTGGTGCTGCTAGCTGGCTCGCTATCCCTGAACGAGATTGTTAAGGCACAGCAGATTCCGTTTATTTTGCTGCAGCCCCTGGGCTTTCTGCTCTTTTTCATTGGTGGCAGCGCCGAGATTAATCGCAGTCCCTTTGACCTCCTGGAGGCTGATTCCGAGCTGGTCGCTGGCTTCCATACTGAATTCTCGGGCATGAAATTTGCTATGTTCTACCTGGCAGAATACGCTGAAGCCCTCTTCCTCTCGGCTATTATTGCCACCCTCTTCCTCGCTGGCTGGCGCGGGCCGCTGTTACCACCATGGTTGTGGTTTCTCATCAAGATTATTGGTGTCTTCTTTGTCATCATCTGGATACGAACCACGGTGCCCCGGGTCAGAATCGACCAGCTAATGGCTCTCGCCTGGAAGTTCCTTTTCCCATTAGCTTTAATCAACCTGATTATCACGGCAATACAGGTGCTGGCCTGGCCGGAGGCGTTACCCTGGGCAATGATACCGGTCAATATTGCCATAATGGCGACACTGGTACTGCTGTGGTCCAAACTTTTTAAGTTAGGCTGGGGCAGAGTTGAAGTTTGAGTAATATAACGAGACTGGTAGCGTAAGTATGAAAATATTTGTCAGGCGGGGACAGAATTGAAGTTTGAGCATTACGGGATTGGTATCGCTAAAGGCTTGACGGTGACTATCAGGCACCTGTTTCGCCATCCGGTCACGGTGCAACACCCGGAGCAGAGACTGAATACCTCGCGTCGGATTCGAGGTAACGAGCTTGTGTGGAGTAGAGACCGGTGCACCGGCTGTGCCACCTGCGCCAAAACCTGCCCCCAGGGTGTTATCCAGATTGTCACCTCGGTTGACCTGGTGGGTAACAAATACGAAGTCGCGAAGTACGAGGTGGATACCGGCTACTGTATTTCTTGCGGCTTATGTGTTGAGTCTTGCCCCTATGGAGCCTTATTTATGGGCTATGCTTACGAGCGGGCGAAGTATCGACGTAATGAGCTGGTGCAAGGTAAAGAAGATATGATGCTGGAATCAGGCAAGAAGCAACCGAGCGGCTATTTTTACCCTGAGATTGCTCGAGAATTACCCCGGCAGACATTGCTCGTGGAAAGGATTACCGAGAAAGCGTAATGGGATTAGATATTGCCTTCTGGATACTAGCCGTAGTCGGCGTAGCGGCTGCCTTGACGGTGGTTTTGCTTCGGGGTGTTTTCCGGGCAGCTCTTTCCCTAGTTTTGTGTTTCTTGACCGTAGCTGGAATCTATATCACCCTTAGTGCCGACTTCCTGGCGGCCGTGCAGGTTCTGATTTACGTTGGCGGCATATCGGTCTTGATTATATTAGCTATCATGCTGACCAGAGATGTTCAGCAGGGTAGCCCCTCTAACAAACTGCGAGTGCCGGCCTTTATCGTGGCGAGCATCTTTTTTGGGGTAGTGGCTTTCGCCCTGGTTAATACCCCGTGGCCGCTAGCCACAGCACCGCCGCTTGAGCCGACTACCGCCGCCCTGGCCACCAGGCTTCTGGGGACCGGCGGCTTTATTTTACCGGTAGAGATTGCCGCTACCCTTTTACTGGCGGCTATTGTGGGAGCGATTGTTTTGGTGAGGGAGAGGTAAGAAGTGTCTGTCGGTCTGGAGCATTACCTGATACTGTCGGCTATTTTATTTTCTATCGGGCTCTACGGAGCGCTGGCGAAACGTAATGCCGTCGTTATCCTGATGTGCATTGAGATTATGCTCAATGCGGTCAATATCGCCATGGTTGCCTTCTCGCGCTATGTTACGCCGTCGCTACTAACCGGGCAGGTTTTCGTTATTTTCATTATGGCGGTCGCTGCCGCCGAAGCCGCCGTTGGCCTGGCGATAATAATCGCTATCTACCGTAGCCGTGAAACTATTGAAAGTACTAAATTTGATTTGATGAAATGGTGAGGGAAGATTGAAGGGGTAAAGCCCCTTCAAAACTAAACTTCCCCCTCTCCTTTGAAGGAGAGGGG
>JACQGQ010000013.1 GCA_016199495.1 Chloroflexota bacterium | reverse complement strand
GAGTTCGAATCTCGTCTTCCGCTCCAGCTAAGTTATCCTCTGCCACAGGGCGTGACCCGGTGAGCAGGGGTTTTAATATAGCCACATTCTTTGATATAGTAAATCTCAAGTGAGATGTTTAAGGAACTCGTATTTTATTCAATTGCGGGCAGCGTTATTGCTCTGATAGCTCAAGTTGCTGGGGCAAGCCTTCCTGTAATTCTGTTTTCGTCTTTACTAGTTCCTCCGCTTCTTCTGTTGCTCTTCAGAATTATCCGCTAAAACAGAAAAGACTGAGCCAGTGCTCTAGAGCAATTCACCAGCTAGTGGTAATTTGCCGAGATTGTTTACCAACCCCTCACCCTTTTTCCCTCTCCCCTTATGAAGGGGAGAGGGAAATAATTTCTTAAAGGGGCTTCGCCCCTTTTAATCCCCCTTACTAAACAATCTCATTTGCCTAAACTGGTTTTCCCTGCTAAGATGTATTTATGGAAATAGGTGCTTTCGAGCTTAATGAGCCTCTGCCCAAACTGAAGAAACCTCATGCCCTGGCGATGCTACAACCCTGGGTTGATGTGGGCAGTGTCGGTAGCCTGACGCTTTCCTGGCTTGAGGCGCACTTTGAAGCCAAGGGGTTAGCCAGACTGGCCAAGCCGGGGGATTTCTTCGACTTCACTCGCTACCGCCCGACCATCTATTACCAGGAAGGGCGCCGTCAGGTGAATGTCCCCAACACTTATGTTACCTACGGTAGGCGCAAAACAGGCAACGATTTCCTTTTTCTCCACCTTCTGGAGCCTCACAGCCACGGTGAGGTTTATGTTGATTCCGTGTTGCAGCTTTTAGAGAGGTTCGGTGTTAAAAGGTATTGCCTTATCGGGAGCATGTATGACCTTGTGCCGCACACGAGACCCCTAACGGTCACCGGGGGGGGCGTTGGGAAAAAGGCGCAGCAGGACATCGAGAGAATGGGAATTGAGTCCAGCAGCTATCAGGGCCCGACGACCTTTACCTACCTGATACAACAGGGCGCCCCCGACATCGGGATTGAAACCATGAGTTTCATCGTGCACCTGCCGCAGTATACCCAGATGGAGGATGACTATATGGGAGTGGCCAGGCTGATGGAGATGCTTGGCCCACTCTATGATGTTCCCAGGGATGAGTCTTATATCAGGAAGGCCGAGCAGCAACTGGAGCAGATTAGCCTGGCCTTAGATAAGAATCCGCAATTGAGGGCTATCGTCGAGGAGTTGGAGACCCGTTATGAGGCACGAGCCAATAAAAGGCAAGAAGAGGAAACACCCCGGCTATCGCCCGAAATAGAGAAATTCCTCAGCGAAATGGAAAGACGTTTCCGGGAAAACTAAGCGTGCCCTCGACTCTTTTTGATTACCCTCTTGATTTCCCTGAGCGGCGTGTTCTTAGCTCATCTGTCCGGCTGACGGCTGCCAGATTTATATTCTCCTCTTTTTGTTGGAGATATAATCCACCAGTAGATATTGTCCCAGACTATCGGCATTGGTGAAGAATACCCGTCCTTTATTGATGCGTGCCATTTGGGTAACGAAGCTACCACCGAGAACGCGGCCACTCTCAAGCATGAAGGTGTTTATCACTATGCCCTTCTGGGTACAATTCCTCACTTCTCTTAGCGTAAATTGGATGGTACGAAGGCTGGGGGGATACTGGAAAAAAGTAGTGCCACCCTCGATGTGAGCTGTCGGCTCTCCATCCGATATCAAAATTATCTGCTTATTGGTGCCTCTCTCCTTAGCCAGCAGTTTTCTGGCGATGTACAGACCATGCTGCATGTTGGTATAAGGGTCAAACTCATCCCAACTCATATAAAACAGGTCCTCTTTTTTTATGCGACGGCCATAGCTCGAGAAACCTACTATGTGCAGGCTGTCTTTGGGGTATTGACTCCGGATGAGACCATCTAAGGCAACAATCACCCGCTTGGCGGCTTCAAAGTTACCACGCATCGGCATCGATAAACTCAGGTCCAGCATTAAAACAGTGGCTGAGCGCGTTAACTCTTCTGTTCTGAATACCTCGAAATCCTCAGTGCTCAGCCTGACGGGGGGTGTTCCTGGTTGGCGGTAAATGGAGTTCATAATAGTCTTCTGAAGATGTATTTGAAAGTCATCACCGGGCTCATACTGCTTGGTCTCGTCTATTCTTTCACCGCCACTACCCCTCAGGTTGAGATTATGCCCACCGGCACGGTCTTTTCTGAGCTGGGCAAAGATATCTTCCAGGGCTTTTTGCCCGATTTTCCTCATACCGCGCGGGGTTAGCTCATACCTGTTATCTTTCCAGCGAATGTACCCGGCATCTTCCAGGATTTTTGATAGGTTGCGCAGTCTCTCCAACTCTTCCGCCGTCTCATTTCCCATCAACTCCTTGAGTAGCTGCTCATCCACGGTATCCAATGAACGGTTATACTGGGAGTCCTTAAGCTGTGTCTCGAGCTTGTCCAGTTTCTGTAGCAGCTCCATCAGCTTTAGGGCTTCAGTGTATGAGATAGGTTCCTTGCCGGAGAAGGGGTAGCGTTTTTGCAACTTATCGTTGGGATAGAGAGCCTCCAGATTGGCCGCCAGCTTGGCTAGTTCCTGTTGAGTGCCCTGGTCAAGCATCGACTGTAATAAATTCTCCAGTGCCTTCCGGTCTTCGGCGGAGAGGCTCTCCATTAACGATTGTGCCTGTGCTCTCTGGTTCTGCAGGCGCTCTATTAACTCATCGAGGTTCTGAGGAGGTTGAGGACCGAAATAGTCGCCGAACTGCTCCATAAACTTATCAAAGTCGGGCTGCTCCCCCCTCAGGCGCTGTTCTAACATCTGGTTCATCGCCTCAACCAGGTGCCTGACACCGGCCATTGTAGTGGCATCCATATCTTTGAGTTTTTCTACCAGGTCTCGCCCATATGATTCCATGGCATGCTTTTTCAACATATCCATGAGTTCCTGAAACTGGCTTCGGGCGGCATCGTCCATAAAATCATATTCGGCTAGTGCTCTCATCTGGCCGCCAATGTCCGGTGGTAGCTCATCCAGCTTCTTTAAGTTTTGTGCTGCCATGTCCTCGATAGTCTTTAACAGCTTCTGTTGCATCTCCGGGCTCAGCTCACCAGCACCCGCCTCAGCTTTTTGCCTGGCTTCGTCCAGCCGTCTCTGGATTCCCTGGTGCTCGGCTTGTAGTATGTCATCCAGCTTCTGGCGTATTTCATCCGTCATTGAACCGAGATTATACTTATCAAGCTGGCTCTGTTTCTTCTGGCGCAGTCGCTGCAGTAATTCCTGGATGCCCGGCAACCGTCTCCCCTGGCTATCTTTAATGCCCCCGCGCTGCATGAGACGCAGGGCGTAGGAGACGTCCCCATAGGACATCAGGTTGCGTCCGAGCTCGTCCATAATCTCGTCGGCGTTTGAGTCGAATAACTCCTGGCTTCCGTCCCACTCCGAATAACGATATCTGCTCATATCAGCGCCTGTAAACCGTTTTACCTTCGCTCCTGGTTTTGTTTAGCCTCTTATTGACATGGAGCCCTTCCAGAATAAACTCTACGCTGGAAGCTATGGCTTCAGGTCTCTCGGAGTCATTAACTATCTTTAGTGCTTCTGTCAGTCCCATCATCTCCTTGACGTTACGCACATAGGACTTGGCGCTCATCGTATCCGAAACCTCCACGCTGAAGCCGCCGCTGAACTGCTCGATTATCTCTTCCAGTTTGTAAACCTTGTAGTAGCGATTGAAAACATTGAGCACCGCTTTCCTTGTCAGGTCATCAATGACCTTATCCTCCTGGGTTTCCTCAAAACTTTCCAGTTCTATCTTACCACCGGTCGATGAACGAATATAGGGAAGGTCACTAATACGGGGCACAGCCAATTTCTCGTCTAGTGTGATTGCCCGCCTGATGGCATTACTGAGTATGGTTTCATAATTAGCAATTGATACCCTGACGCTCACCCCCGAACGTTGGTTGATGTCCGGGCTTTGCCGGGCTAGATGCGTTATCTCAGCAATTATCTCCTTCATAAACTGGGGGACGTAGTGTTCAAATTCATCCCCGCTAAACTGCCGCCGCTCCATTTCTACGATGGATAATTCATCATTAATAGTGGCCGGGTAGTGAGTTCTAATTTGAGCTCCATACCTATCCTTGAGGGGTGTTATAATTCTGCCCCGGTTGGTGTAATCTTCCGGGTTGGCGCTGGCGACCAGGAAGATATCGAGGGGAAGCCGGACCCGGTATCCCCTAATCTGGATATCTCTCTCCTCCATTAAATTAAACAGACCGACCTGTAACCTCTCCGTCAGGTCGGGCAGCTCGTTGATGCAGAATATACCG
>JACQGQ010000091.1 GCA_016199495.1 Chloroflexota bacterium | reverse complement strand
CTGGTAGGTATTCCTTCATGGTCCCAACCTCGGAACCGATAGTATTCGTCTAGCATCGTCTGAAATTTAGCCTCACTTACGCCAGTCGGTCCCTTCGGGCCCTCTCCTTCGACGAGGAATGATTTGGGCAAGCTATCATCCTTTCTACCCATCCCCTCACGAATATTGAACGCCTTTTCCACATTGTAGATACGCTCACCTATCTTCATCAAATCATCGCCACTCATCTCAACCCCGGTGGCTGTAGAAACAAGGCATGCTATTTCGGCAAGGTTTAACTCTGAGTCGTCATCCAGGCCACCGGAAGTAGAGCCACACAGCTCCAGCGAGTTAACGAAGCCCCTGAAGTCCTGGTCCAACGCCAGATATATCCCTTTCCCCTCAATGGAACGTGGTTCTCTTGTGAGACGGACGACAGCTTCCTGACTGCCCAGAGCCTCTAGTAAGCCAGGAGTGCCGAGCTTCCGGTTCGGTGATACCCCTCCCCTGAGGTGGTCAGCACCCCGGGTGGCCGTGGCATAAGCCAAGCCTTGGGCAACATTGTTACCGGGACCCAGGTAGAGGGCGCTAATCTCCTGGCCCTTAATGACTCTCAGGCAAACCTCTGAACCCTTGATTTGCCGGGAAGCCCTCAAGGAGCCGTCAGCCAGAAGGTTGCCAAAACCCTGGCGGTAGGCAATCTTGGGCAATAACTCAAGCACGGCGTCGGCATTCCCCCAGCTTAAGTCAATGCCATCAGTATCCTTAGCCGTCAGTAGCCCCTCTTGCCAGCAGTGCATGGCGAAGCATATAGTGCCCCCGGTGGAGTGAGTATCCAGACCCAACTGGTCGCACATACTGGCCATTTTGAGTACGGCCGGCAGGTTATCGATACCACACTTAGAGCCAAAAGGATAGGTAGTGCCATATTCGTTGCTCTCGCCGTGAGTGGCATAGGGACCCTCGCTGACTCGGTAATAGTGACTGCAAGAAATGGGGCAGGCCGAACAACCTTTATGCTTAACTTGAAAGCCAGCTTCATGAAAGGCTTCCGAGGTCAGCTTTTCCCAGCCTTCAAAATAGCCCGATTGAGCGTTTCTAGTAGAAAGGGCACCCACTATAGCCGCACCACGAAGAGTGGCCAACGTTCCCGTCTCCATCTGATTCCGGGTACGTGGTGAAGCCATTTTGTTTTCATAGGTACGTTTAACTGTCTCAAAGAACTCTACCGGTTTAGCTATCTTAACTGAACCTGTTCCCCGCACCGCTATTGCTTTGAGATTCTTAGAGCCCATCACCGCCCCCATGCCGCCTTTACCACCTGACCTGGTAATGTTGCTAAACACCTTGGTCATGCGGACTAAATTCTCACCGGCGGGACCAATGCAGAGAACCCGAACCTCTCTATCGTCTAGTTCTTCCCACAGCATTTTATTAGTTTCCCCCGTGGTCTTACCCCATAAGCGGGAAGCATCTCTCAATTCAACACGGTCGTTGTCAATCCATAAATAGACGGGTTTAGGCGAGCGCCCGTAGACAATCACCTGGTCATAGCCGGCAAACTTCAACTCGGTGGCGAAGTCTCCACCGCCATTACCATCACCCAATCCACCGGGAACAGCCACCGTAGACTTAGCACTGGCCGTCCACCTTGAGGAGCCCAGTGCCGCCGTGCCGTTAAGCGGCCCAACCGCTACGCAAAAAATATTGTCTGGACCTAAAGGGTCAATACCTGGTTTAAGCTCATCGAAAAGTGTTTTCGAGTTAAGCCCTCGTCCTCCCAGGTAATTTAGCCTCAGCTCCTCAGATAGCGGCTCTTTGACTATTTTGCCTTCGTTCAAATATACCCGAAGACGTTGACCGGCCCAACCATACATTTTCCTAACCTCCCGGGATGCCAATGACTTCGCTCACTGGCTTTCCCTGATACTTTTTATTGGTAAGCTTGCGCACGAGCTTACCTGTTTCCCGCATGAATAACCTTCTGTCTGGTGAGTCAAAATTAGTATCCTTGAGAGTAATGGCACCCCGGCTGCAAACCTTCACACACTCAGGGTCACCGCCGCACAGGTCACATTTAACGATAATCCCCTTCTCCTCATGGTAAGAGATACCACCCACGGGACAAGCAGTTACGCAGGCTTTACAACCGGTGCACAAGTTCTCGTCAAGCAGCACCGCTCCTGTTTCCGGGTGCCTGGTAAGGGCATTATCGCGGCAACTCTTAATGCAATACACCTCGGCACACTGGATGCAGAGGGACACCAAATTGTTACCGAATTCCTCATCCCTGAAGATTCTGATGCGCGCTTTGGTAGCACTACACTCGCCTTCCTTGACCAAGGAGCATATTTCCATACATAGTCTACAGCCGACACAAGTGCTTTGGGAGATTTCAATTAGCTTCATCTGAATATTCCTCCCCCTGGACCACGAAATATCTACCAGAACAGCGCCGGCGAGCTAATTCCCTTACCTATCTAACCTATTTTACTAGCCGACAGCCCCCCTTGTCAAAGTGCTTGGTGAATGTCTAATGCCCCATGGCTGCCTTTAGCTCCTGGTCAATCCAGAGGTACTCTCTCGCCGGCTCGTTTAATTCGGTAAGATATTTAAAAACGGAGTTTTCACCGTGGTAACCTTTAACCCAGGGCTGCCAGAACTTATAGGCTTTAGACCAGGGCAGAAGGATGAAGGGGGCAAGCCGATGCAGCTCCGGTGTTGCCTCTCGCATGGTTTGGATTCGCTTGGGCCTATCAAAGTAATATCCCATTAGTTTCGCCTGATACTCGATGATGAACGGCTCATTAACCATGGCAGAGTTGAACAATTGCCCCGGCATAGAGAAGGTCATTCTGGTCTGCATTCCACCGAGGGGATGGCCCCTGAAGATAGCCTCGTAGCTCCTTCTCCGCCACAAGGAAGTGAAGACCGCCGGTTCTCTGATATCGATCTTAAGGTCAACTCCAACCTTGGCCCAGTCCTCCTTCACGATTATGGCAAGGTCAATGTATTCTTGCTCCACCTGGTTAATCAGTATGGTTGTTTTAAAGCCATCGGGGTAGCCAGCCTCCGCCAGAAGCTCCCTTGCCTTATCCGGATGATACTCGAAAAGCATCTGCACATCCTGGGGCATCTCCTCCAGGGGCACGTAGTAGTCCGCCAGCTCCGGAACCGGTAAAGGTTGCCAGTAGAATTTTTCCGCGTGACCATCATACAAGTCTTTTACGATGGCATCGTGGTCAATCGCCATCATCATAGCCCGCCGCACCCTAACATCACTCCAGGGCTTTTGGTCGTTCCTCACGTCTATTACCGGGGAACTCCGCGAAAATTTCGTAATGTATTTCAATGCCGGGTTGCTTTTAAGGAAAAGCTCCCCCTGCTCCCAAGCAAGGTCGTCCAGGATGTCAATCTTACCCGTGCGCAGCGCCGCCTGCTGAGTGGACCAGTCCGGGATAACTAAGAACTCCACGCTGTCAACGTAGGGCAATTGATTCTCCGGGAAGAAGGGGTCGCGCTTCCAGTAGTTCGGGTTTCTTGTATACTTAATAACGCTGTCCGGTAGCCAGTCGGTCAGTATGAAGGCGCCTGTGCCGACCACACCCTTCCAGTCACCGTATCCCTCCTTTGCGACCGCTTGTTCTATCGGTCCGAAGGCGGCACCATAGAGCACTGGCGACCAGGAACCGAGCAGCTCCCACAGGACAGGCAACTGGCCCGGGGCTGTCTTGAAAACTACCGTCCTTGGGTCAGCGGGGTCGACATAGATGGATTCCTGGGGGTTTTTTAGATTACTGATATAGGGATAGCTGCTCGGATAACGGGCGTCTTTGTGAGCCCAGAAGTAGACAAAGTTGAAGGCAACATCCTCGGCTGTCAACTCGGCACCATTCATCGGGGGCTTATCCTGCCAGTAAACCCCCTGACGGATTTTGAATTTGAGGATATCAGACCCAACTATCTCCCAACTCTCCGCCAGGTTGCCTGTCATTAGGTCGGGCTCGAGGTAGACACTGTGCACCCCGGTCCATTCCTCGGTACCCGATGGTCCCCTCTCAAGGTCACCTATCAATAACTCCTCAGAATGGACACGCACGCTTTCCTTATTATCTTCTCCCGTTCTAAAGATAGCACCGGTCGACCAATCATGGAATGGGGCAGCATTACGTACCAACCTCAGTCTCCCGCCATATTTCGGTTTTTCAATCATTTTTTCCACCTCCGTGCCGTCCAGCTTCTTCCCCGTCCATTTCACCAGGTTGGTTTCTCCTTTGGGCACGACCACCTCCTTGGGCACGACCTCTTCCTTAGGCGTTACCACCTCTTCCCTGGGCGCCACCTTTTCCTCCTCGACCACTGCCGGAGCGCAGGCAGCCAGCAGCAGGGCCGCCACCATCCAGCCGCTGACCACCAGCCAGATAATCTTCTTTTTCATTCCCTCCCCTCCTTTTTTAATTAAGATGGCGTAGTATAAATCCTTTTTTTGATATCTGTCAATAACTCACAGCTCAGGTGCTGCGGCCTGGCTGAATGAGCACAATGAGGTTACAAATAAAGGACGTCCGGCACCAAGTCAAGTCAGCCGTAATGACTACAGCAGGATGCCTTACTTAACTCTCGACCAACTCAACCATGACGCCATATAAATCTCTGGGATGGAACAAAGCTCTTTTTTCCCGATGCCATATTTGCCTGATACCTTTAGCTTTCATTTCGGCGGCGGCCTCTTCAATGTTGGCCACATTAAATGAAACCAGTGCCAGTCCCTCGCCATTTTTTTCCAGGGCTCTGGCAACCGGGCCAGCCGGCGTCAGGGGTGTAATCAACTCGACCAGAGGGCTTATCAGGTTCCTGATATCTAATTGCGGGTTTTCGCCATGGCTGGTGAATTCCAGTCCAAACAAATCGGTAAAGAGCTTACCGGCGGCCTCCAGGTCTTTCACCCTAATCGTAACATAGCCAATCTTTTCGATTTTCACTTCGTTCACCTCCAATTTTGGCATTGATGGGATTATGCCATATTCATCTGACACAAAGTAGCTGCGCGGCTAAGAAGGTTGGCTGCCTACCGTCAGGGACAGCTCCAGTTTGGTCTTGTCCCGGATTATTGTAATTGTGGCTCTACCGCCCGGGCTCTTATACTCTCCCAGATAGGAGGTGAGGCCGCCTACATTCCTGAGTTCCTTTCCATCTATAGCCACCATGATGTCACCACCTTTAATCCCGGCCGCATCAGCCGGACCAGCAGCGCTAACCGTCATAACCACTATCCCATTCATCGTATCCAGCCCTCTATTCTGAGCTTCTTGTGGCGTCAGGTCGATTACTTCAACACCAAGCCAGGGATAATCAAAAGTACCCTGACTAATAAGCGAAGTAGTTACCCGCCTCAGCTTATTTGACGAGATGGCGTGAGAGACACCGTCTCCTTCTTCAGGGTCAATTCGTGCGATAACCATCCCGATAACCTCTCCCCTGGAATTCAACAAAGGACTACCAGAATTCCCGGGATTAACGGGAGCATCGAATTGGATTAAGCTGGCCACCCAGCGGCTTCCTGAGCTGTATTCTACTTCTATGAATCCATTTAGCTGGCTAACTACTCCCGAGGTTAACGTGGCCGTCAGGTTAAAGGGACTGCCAATAGTTACCACCGGCTGCCCGACCAACAGCGTGGCTGAGTCAGCAAAGTTTAGCGGCTGGACAGCCGGGACATCTGCCAGAGTAAGGACAGCGATATCACTAAATTGGCTACTGCCGGTAACGGTTGCCGCGGAAATGTCCCCATTGGCCAGGATAACTCTTATCTTAGTAATACTCTCGGCGACATGGTGAGCGGTTACTACGTGGCCAGCACCATCTATGATAAATCCTGACCCGACCACCGTTTCCCCGTCAGTAACTCTAACGATAGCCTGGCTGGCGGCTTGATATATTTTGCTTGCCTGTAATACGGATTGAGAAAGTTCCGCAGACGTATCTTTTACCGCAGCTATCTCACCCCGGACTGAGTCTATCCCGGCGACATTCTCATCTATCGCCTCTCCCAGGGTAGCTATCTCGCCTATATTCTTATCTATCCCCCCTTGTAAGCGGTCAATGGCATTTAGTGCTTCTCCCCGGAAAGCTGTCAGCTCATCGGTAACAGCACTAATCAAGGCAGCTTGTTCCGATTGGGAGCTGGACAATTGTTCACCGAGGTCTGTAATCTGCTGGTTAAGCCTGTAGGCATAGGCACCTAAGCTACCGCTAAGAACGACCAGAAAAACTAATAAGCCAGTAATCACCTTGTTAAGCATTCGTCCCCCCTTTCTTGACTATCAGCTACCGTTAATTTACCAATTATGGGGCTGCGCTTGCCGGCTGTCAACAAGGTCAGCAAGATTAGCCTGTGATAAACCCTTGTTGAAGAACAGCCTCACATAAGCTATAATCATAATGTCAGTAAGGCTGAACTTACTCTATGGGGAGATGATTTTTGCTCAAGACTCATAGTTGTGGTGAGTTGAACAGGGCGCATATTGGTACTCAGGTAACCCTGGCTGGTTGGGTGGACCGCCGTCGAGACCATGGTGGATTAATATTCATCGACCTGCGTGACCGGGAGGGCATAGTGCAGGTGGTATTCAACCCGGCAACATCAAAATCGTGCCACCAAACCGCCAATGAGATGCGCAGTGAATATGTCGTGAGCATCAATGGCCGGGTCGCCCTCCGTCCTCCGGGCACTGAGAACACCAAACTGCCTAGCGGTGAGGTCGAGGTCATCGCTGAGAACACGGCTATCCTCAATCCAGCCAAAACACCTCCGTTTTATATCAATGAAGATGTTGAGGTCGAGGAAAGCCTTCGTCTCAGGTATCGCTATCTCGACCTGCGCCGGCCGCGGATGCAGCAAAACCTGCTCCTTCGCTACCGGGTAGTGAAGTTTATGCGCCATTTTCTTGATGCCAGGGGATTTGTTGAAGTAGAAACCCCAATCCTGATTAAGAGCACGCCGGTAGGTGCCCGTGATTACCTGGTGCCCAGCCGCCTTTATCCCGGCAAATTCTACGCCCTCCCCCAGTCCCCACAGCAGCTGAAACAGCTATTAATGGTAGCCGGCATAGAGAAATACTTTCAAATAGCCAGGTGCTTTCGTGATGAAGACACCCGCGCCGACCGCCAGCCCGAATTCACTCAGCTTGACCTTGAAATGAGCTTCGTTGAAGAGGAGGACATCCTCGAGCTGATTGAGGCGCTTTTTACCTCGATGGTAGAGACGGTTAAACCTGATTTACAACTAATCAAACCTTTCCCTCGCCTCAGCTATGCTGAAGCAATGGAACGTTACGGCACGGATAAACCTGATTTGCGTTTTGGCCTGGAGATAGGCGACCTGTCAGATATTGCCGCTCAAACCAGTTTCTCTGTTTTTCGCTCAGCTATCGCCAAGGGGGGCAAGGTAAAGGGGATATCTATGCCCGGCGGGGCTAACTATACTCGCAGCCAGCTTGAGGAGCTAAATAAGCTGGTGCAGGGCCTTGGCGCTGAAGGTTTATTAACTGTATCGCTCGGCACCGCGGCTGGGAACCTGGACGACTTAACTGTGGCAATGGTAAAGTCAGTGGCGGCTAAATTTTTAACCCTGGACCAGGTCAAGGCAATGGCAAAACGATTGGGGGCGCGGTTGGGCGACTTACTCCTTATCGTCGCGGCTAAACCGGAACTGGTTGCTACAGTGCTGGGTGAACTGCGCCAGGAGATGGGCTACCGGCTTAAGCTGGCTGATTCCGGACGGCTTGCCTTTGCTTTCGTCGTCGATTTCCCCCTGTTCAAGCCGGGAGAGAAAAAAGGACAATGGACGCCAATGCACCACCCGTTTACCGCCCCCAAGGATAAGGATGTCTCCTTGCTCGATACCGCCCCGGAAAAAGTGGGCGGTAAGCATTACGATGTTGTCTGTAACGGCTATGAGCTTGGTGGCGGTAGTCTCCGGATTTACACCAGTCAGATGCAACGGAAGCTATTTAGCCTGCTGGGTTATAGCACCAAGCAGGTTGATGAGCTTTTCGGACACCTGCTGGAGGCTTTTGACTATGGTGCTCCGCCTCATGGCGGCATCGCCCTCGGCATTGACCGCGTTGTCATGTTACTGGCCGGGGAGGGAACTATCAGGGAGGTGATTGCTTTTCCCAAGAATCAGAGTGCCGCCGATTTAACCCTTAATGCCCCTTCGCCAGTTACCGAGGAGCAACTGGCTGAATTACACCTGCGGCTACGGGAGGAATAACTTATGGCTCGTCCCGTGGAAGTAGCCGAAAACGTCTCTATGATTGATGACCAATTATATTCTATTCCTCAACACGGCTCTGTCTATTTACTGAATGAAAAGAAGAAGGCACTGATTGATAGCGGGCCGGTCACTTCAGCCCGTGTTGTTCTTGATGGCATCAGAGAGTCGGGTGTTAGACCAGAGGATATTGATTATTTAATCGTTACTCATATCCACCTGGACCACGGTGGTGGTGCCGGACTGCTGATTAAGAATATGCCTAAAGCCCGGGTGGTCGTCCACCATCGGGGGGCAAAGCACCTGATAGACCCGACGAGACTGGTTAGCAGCGCCCTGGCGGCGCTGAGCCGGGGCGAAAGGGACTTATCACAAGAGACCGAGCTTGTGCCCATCGAGGCTGAGCGGATAAAAGCGGTGTCTGACGGCGACACTATCGAGTTAGGCGAGCAACAGGTTTTGCGAATTATTGAAGCGCCGGGGCATGCCCCACACGAGCTGTGTGTCTACGAGAGTCGAAATAATGGATTATTCAGCGGGGATGCTGCCGGTTTATCTGTTGCCGAAAATAAAGTGCTGGTGATGGTTAATGCTCCACCTAGCTTCGATGCCGATTTATCCATAGCGACACTGAAGCGGTTGATGGCACTGAAGGCATCCCGGATTTATTTTGCCCATTTTGGTATGAGCTGTGAAGTTCAGCCAAAACTGCAACTGGCGATTGATACGCTTCAAGCCTGGGATGATATAATGACTGAGGCGGTGAGAGAGGATGCCCTTGACGGTGTCGCCGAAAGACTGCTGATTCAAGCCGTCACGGCACTGGCACCAATGAGAAAGGGATGGCCAGTTCTCTATGAATATTTGGCCAAGTATGATATGCCAATGAGTGTTGATGGGTATTTAAAGTATTATCGGGATAAACGCGGAGTTGAGTTGAATAAGCGGGGGAATGGTGAAAGTAACTAACGATAAAACAGAAAATAGTCAGGTGTTCCTGACCATTGAGATGGCGCCGGCTGAGGTCGAGGAGTCCCTGGAGAAGGCTTACTATCGCCTGGTTCAGAGAACCAGGATTCCCGGTTTCCGTAAAGGAAAAGCACCACGGGCGATACTGGAACGCCACATAGGTAAAGAGAGCCTGTTTGAAGAGGCGCTGAATAATCTGGTGCCTCAAGCCTATGAGCAAGCCGTCAAGGAGCAGGAAATTGAAGCTATCGCTCAGCCCCGGATTGAAATAGCTCAGACTGACCCGGTAATATTTAAGGCAATAGTGTCGTTAAAACCCAAGGTTACGCTTGGTGATTACCAGCATATTCGAGTTACGCCGGAACCGGTAGCCGTAACCGATAGTGACGTCGATGCTGTCATCGAACAACTACGCCACCAGCAGGCGACCTGGGAGCCGGTCGAGCGCCCGGTAGATTTTGGCGACCTGATAGTTTTAGATATTGAGAGCGATACTGCAGGTAAGCCTTTTATCAATCAGAAAGGCGCCCAGTATCAAGTTCTTCATGACCTGTCTTTTCCTGTGCCGGGATTTGCCGAGCAACTAGCCGGGATGAAAAAGGATGAAGAGAAGGAGTTCAAGCTCCAATTTCCGTCAGATGACCCCAGAGACGAGCTGGCCGGGAAAGAGGCTTCGTTCAAGGCGCGAGTTAGCGAAGTGAAGCAGGAGGTACTCCCTGAGCTAAGTGACGAGTTTGCCAGGGAAGTCAATCCCGACTTTAAAAGCGTGGACTCACTCCGAGAGCGAGTCTCCTCTGACCTGAAGCTCAGGGCTGAGGAGAAAGCCAGGATAGATTTTGAAGAGCGGGTGATTGACGCTGTCGTTGAACTCAGCCAGGTAGAGTTCCCGCCGATTCTGGTAGAGGCCGAAGTTCATCGCATTCTTGACCAGCGTTTCCAGAGGGGTAACCAGGCACTGGAGGAGTATCTTAGAAGTATTAATAAGACAGAGGAGGAATTACATGAAGAGCTACACCCGTTAGCTACCAGGAGGGTTACTCGGTCTCTGGTGTTAGCTAAGGTTGTCGAAGAGGCCAAGGTTGAAGTCAGTGACTCTGAAATAGATATTGAAATTGGCAACATGACCAAAAATGCTACTGAGAATAAAGATAAACTGGAGAAACTTCTTAATACTCCACAGGCTCGTGAATCGATTAAGCAGACACTAATTGCCCGGAAAGCTATCCAGCTACTGGCCGAGATAGCCAAAGAGGTAAAGGAAATTAAGACATTACAGAAGGAGGCGCAAAAATGAACAACCAACCGATGAACGTTATACCTGGCGTGGTTGAGAGTGGGCCAAGAGGTGAGAGATTTTGGGATATATATTCCCTACTATTAAAAGAGCGCATCGTTATGCTATTCACGCCGATTCTTGACCAGTATGCTAATGTTGTTATTGCCCAGCTCCTCTACCTGGAGCGGGAAGACCCTGATAAAGACATCAGTATGTATATTCAAAGCCCCGGTGGGGTTATCAGTGCCGGTCTGGCCATTTATGACACTATGCAACTGATACGACCGGAAGTATCCACCATTTGCGTTGGGATGACGGCTAGTATGGCAACAGTGCTACTTTGTGCCGGTGCCAAAGGGAAACGCTATGCCCTGCCCAACGCTACAATTCACATGCACCAGGCAATGGGTGGCGCTCAGGGGCAGGCAGCCGATATTGTTATTGCGGCACGTGAAATTGCCCGGCAACAAGATATCATAAAGGATATTATCGTCAGGCATACCGGCCAGCCGTTGGAAAAGGTAACCCATGATACCGACCGTGATTTTTACCTCAGCGCCCAGCAGGCAATAGAGTATGGAGTCGTCGATGAAATCCTGACCAAGCCGGCCAAAGAAAAGGCGAAGAAATAACCTCTTTTTTCCGAACTCTGGGGAGTGCTTGATTATAGCTCCTTATTGTTAAACGCTCGGCAGGCTCAGTCATAACTCTCTACCATAAAGCTCCCGATAACGCTGTGACAGTTCACCAAGAGCAGGTAAGCCCTGCCTTGCTCCTATTTTCTGGATGGAGAACTGGGCGACGATACTACCGAGATAACCGCACTCCTTAAGGCCTTGCCCCTGAATAAAGCCGTAAAGAAATCCGGTAGCGAAAGCATCCCCAGCGCCGATGGTGTCTACTGTCGATATTATGCTTTTATCGCTAGGCTCAACGACATCAACACTCTTGGCGGTTCTGATGTAGCTGGTAGCCATTCTTGTTTTATAACTTGTTCCTTGGCCCAACGTAACAACAACAATGTGGCAACCCAAGCCAAGACAGCGGTCGGCACCGGAAATGAAATCCTCACCAGTCAATTGCTTTATTTCACTCTCGTTGATGAACAGGATGTGGGTTCTGGCTAAAATTAGACTAAGGGTCTTGAGTCTCTTAGCCGCGTAGAGTTCCCCTGGAGAAAAGCTAACTTTGACCGAAGAATCCAGATTGGTTATCAGTTTCAGTAGAACCTCTAACTGAGCATCATCAACAAATGAAGAAATATGTAGTATGGCTGCCTGATTTATGTAGTCCAAATTTATGTCATCCGCCGTCAGCAGGCTATTTGCCCCGGATGTAATGCTAATAGAACGGAAATTAAGCTTATCACTAAGGCATCTTGCCAAGCCTGTTTTTGCCTTTGGCTTCACCTTGATTTGGCTGATATCCACTCCAACTGTTTGGAAATCTTTAAGCAATGTCTTGCCGTCAGCATCATCACCAACAGCGCCGATAAAGCCGGTATTCACTCCTAGTTTGGCTAAGCCATAGATAGTATTGGCCGCTGAGCCACCCGGGCAGGTATCTAACAATTTTAATTCTGAGTCTGGGTATCCATGCCCAGGAGTGCGCTCGGCAATCTCGCTATCTCCTGCAAGGCGCTCTATCTGACGTATGTAGTCCATATTCAGCGCCCCCAGCCCAACCACTTCAAGGTTACTCATTTGAACCCCGTCCCTCTTCAATACTTGTCATGTTGCATACGGATTAGACAGCACTTTGGGGTCAGCCGCTGGTACGTTGCCGGGTTCACCTCACATTCGTGGGGAGTCGTCAGGGAAGGTACGCTCACCTCTCAGCCAGCGTGAGAGCTTAGGGTTGATGCCATAGCCGTTAGTGTTTGAAGCCACCGAAGATGACGCTACGCGTCTCCTTCCAGAGACAGTCGACCTCATCGAACCCGGCTTGTTTTAACCACTCCAACTGGTTCATGAGCGCCCGAGCACCTGGTTGGGATGACCTGGTACTCCTGCCTCGTCGCCGTTCCTGAAATTCCTGCTCAAGCTCCTGGAGACTTTTCTCTATGCCCATAATCGCTTTAAGCCTGGTCTGCTCATTTATGAATCGTTCCCGGTAATAAATCCTCTCGACTGCGGGACCTGGAGCGGTGATTAAGTCATAGTTGAGAAAGCATCCCCCGGGCTTGACCAGACCGAAAACCTCGTTATAGATTTCTCGTATACGTTCCGGGGCACCCTGGCTACCCTCAGCCACGTTGTGGATGGCAATAGAAGAAATAACGGCATCAAACTGCCCTTCGATAGCCTGCGTCCAGGCCATGTCACGGAGGTCGCCCTTAACAAATCTGACTGCCGCCGAGAGTGACGCCAGCCGTTGCCGCGCTCGTTCAAGCATAGTTTCGGAGAAATCGTGGCAAACGAGTTCCGCCTTGGGATAGACACCGAGGAGTTCCAGGCTGAGGGCACCATCCCCGGTACCTATGTCCAGCACTCTGATTATGTCCCCCGGCTCAAAGGGAAGCAGCGAGACCAGTTTCTCACGCGCCGGTTGGTAGCCACTTTGCGCCGGTTGGTCGGCGAGCCATGAATCAACATAGTCACTGGTTTGCCACTGATTCAGCTTGTAAGGCTCTGAACTGATTGTCATACGAATACCTCCGTAATTTTGGAATCATCCGACCTCGAGGACACTGTCATAAATTGCTACCGCTAACAAGTACTGCACACTGTGCCCATTTCCATTGTGACCTGAGTTTATCCCCCGCCTGTATCTTTGTCAAGCTCCCCAGCCCAACCACTTCAATATCACTCATTTGAACCCCGTCCCTCTTTATCCCCTCTTCCCCTTAGTAAGGGGAAGAGGGAAAGTATTTTTTAAGAGGGGCTTCGCCCCTCTTAAACTCCTTAATTATTACTCCTATTCAAAAAGTCCTAGCTGATTGGCTCGATGCTAGGTAAAGAGACTTTAGGCAAGAGCACATCAAGTCTGTGATTTAATTCTTCAAACTCATATCTGAGTTTTGCAATTTCCATTTTGTCTTTGGTTAATATTATTTCATCTTCCCCCTCTTTAACAGGTTTTCCTGCCCAAACACGCAAAGTGACTCTTGTATCAGCAACAACATCAAGAACTTCTGCTGAATGAGAGGTATTAATGTCGGCACCTCTTGCGCGGTAAGCTTCACCTTCAACATCAATTCTTACCCATGTCCTTACTGTTTTTAAACTACTTCCTATAAGTACCAACCCTAAAGGTATTAAGATTATCGTGAGACATAGAAGAAGACCAATTAAAATCCTTAGAAACCATAAAGGAGCTCGTTTCTTACGGTCTCTTTGACCAATAAACGTGTCACTAAAAATAGCTGTACCCTCAATGGGGCTGTTCCTAGGCTCTAGTTCCTTATATTCATACTCAAACCCATTATCATCAAGGAAGTCGTGCAAGGCTCTCCATAATTTTCTTGGAGACCTTGTTCTTACATCCCACTTAACGGAGAATTGAGCTTTTTTTAGGTTAGTCATGGCCATCCTCCCCCAGTTTCAAGATTGTCAAGATTCGTTTTGTATCCAACCTCAAAACTATTTGTTGTAAGATACCTTCACCCCAGCTTCCCGGCTTCCTCCCTGACCAGCCGCCTTATTCTCTGGTGAATGTTAATGACATCATCTATATCTTTTCTACCGGATAGCCAGTGAAAGTAACCCCTATCCTCTTTACCCCCGCTTTTCTCTTTCTGCTTTACTATTTTCTCTACCCCTTTTCGTTGACCTTTTTGCCAGGACTGAAGCACCTCGGTCAGGTCAGCAATAGATGTCGAGGCCAGGCTCATCGTGGCGTAAGGCAGAGCGTACTCGTTGGCATTAAAGGCAATGGCTAGCCCCCCGGCCGCCTCTACTGCCTGGAGCATCCGGGCATCGGTAATACTATCGCCGACCACTACCCAGTTGGACAAGGGCTGGGTATGGGTTTCGGCAAATCTGTTCAAGGCAGCTACCTTGCGCCGTCCGCCAACCGGCTTCACCTCTTTTATGGCAACGCCCAGCTCGGTGGTCGGCAATTTTTCCCGGAAGAAATCATCCAGGCTCTGCTTAATCCGCTCATCATCAACCAGCGGATGCCTGCTCAGAATTTCCTCTTCAACCGCCTGTAACAGCGCGGTATCTTCTTTAGCCAGTGTTTGTTTTAATTTATTGAGAGGGAATGGCGTAGAGGCAACATTGTGGGCATAGATGCCCAGCTTCTGGGTAATGTGGGTGGCGTATTGCTGGTAAGTGGTCGTGATACAAAATACCTTCCAGCCGCCATGTTCCAGCCAGGCTATAAGCTGGTCGGCGCCACCGGTTAGAGCCGCTTTAGCGGCCAGGCGGGTAATATCCGCCTCCGAAATATTATGGAGTATCAGAAAGGGTACTATCAGCGCCAGGGTATCTCCCGGCTCATAGCCTTCTCTCTCTTCCAGGGTCAGCCGGTCGTCGTAGCGACTGATGACCTCAAAAATCCTGTCCCCATTGGGGAAGAGCTTCATCAGCTCATAGGCATTATCCTGAGGCGATAGCGGTCCTTCAAGGTCAAAACAGATAAAGTTGTTTATCTACCTCACCCCCTGTATCCCCCTCTCCTTCCAAGGAGAGGGGGAAGTGATGTTTTGAAGGGGCTTCGCCCCTTCAAACCTCCCTTGCCCGTTGATTACACAATTTCCTTTATTTCCTCAGTCAGATTATACCCTTTTATCGGTTTTCCCTGAGCATCGACAAGCTGTTTATCATCAGTTATCCTGATTTTCCCCCGGCTGAAAGCCTTTAAGGTGGCTATTATTAGTGGAAATTCCCTGGCCAGTCCGTAATTGCGGATGAGGCTGACTAAAGAATTTTTTACCCTGTGCCATTCCGGGCTATCAGGAGTCAATTCTGCTATTGCCTGCCAGTATCTATCGAATGGCTCGCCCCTGATAGGGAAAGTGCCATAGGTTAGCGGCGGCCCCTTATCCAGCTTGGGGGTTACCAGGTGCATCATCACCCCTGTTTCCCGAGCCTGGCTATCGATTAGTTGCCCGATGACCTCCTGCCAGGTGCCGGTCGGTCCGCCCGGAGCCGCCGGGTGAAGGTTAATCATATTGTATCTCCGGCACATCTCTTTGCCAACAATCAGCATATAGCCGGCAAGGACACACAGGTCAGGACTAAAACTCTGTAACCGGTTCATCACCTCCCGGTCATAGTCAAGCCGCCACGAGGGCAGGCTTCCGGCTGGTTCTGTGGCGGCGGCGCCTTCCCCGGCTCTAAACTTCTGGTAAGAAAAGCAAATAAGGGGGATATGATATTCCTCAACCAGTTTGAGGAATAAATCGCTCTCCTTTGACTCACCAGGCTCGCGGTTGCAGAAAACAAAGGCTATCTCAGCCTCAATCTCTGCCTGCTTGATGCTGTTGTTGACTACCGTTAGCAGGTCTCTGGCGGCCTTATCTCTACCCGTGGAAAACCAGCCGATTTTGAGCATGACCGCCATCCTTTAGAATGACTTTTTTAGTTTTGTCCAGGTACTGCTAAAGTGAACCAGGGGGCTTGACCGGTGTCTGGAAATCTTACCCTGCCTCAAAGCCCGGAGAAAGTCGTCCCGGCCATTAAATTCCGGCATCTCGACATAGGTGCTGCCTATTTCATCAGGACTGTGAGCATCACTGCCGGCGGTTCCTGGAATATCATATTTCCTGGCGAAAGCCCGGGCTTTAGTTGAAGGACGGGGAAGAAGACACCTGGCATTAAAAACCTCAATAATATCAATCTGCTCGGCCAGTGCTTCTACCCTATTACCGTCTAGTCTGAGTCCCCTTAATGTATCAAAAGGGTGGGGCAGACATACCAGAGCGTCCTGAGACTTGATGTGAGCTATTGCCTGCTCGATAGGCAGACCGCTGGGTATACGCTCTTGAAGGAACATGCCCATTATTTCACCATGAGGGGTTAAAATTTCCTCGGCGACAATTACCGGAAAGGGGGACAGGCTCTGTATCTTTAGGGCACCCTCGATGCTGTCATGGTCAGCTACGGCAATACAGTTAATTCCGGTCTCCAGACAACGGCTAATTATCTCCTCCAGAGATGTCGCGCAGTCCATGGAATAGGCGGTATGAATATGAAAGTCAGCCTTCAGCATTTTCCCCAACCCTCCGGCTAGCTATGGCGACCAGTGTCAATTTTAAGTAACGTTGCTATGGTCGCCGCCGCTCGTTCAAGAAACCCTTTCCAGGTAGCTGCCGCTACGGGTATCAACCTTGATAATATCCCCCTGGTTGATAAACATGGGCACCTGAATGGTAATGCCAGTCTCCAGTGTCGCCGGTTTGTTGGCGGCGGTGGCGGTATCCCCCTTATAGCCAGGCCCGGTATCAGTTACCTCAAGTTCAACAGTGATAGGCAGTTCGACACCGACCACTTCACCCTTGTAATGAGCTACCTGTAGAGACATGCCCTCTTTGAGATAGTTGACCGCGTCATCGAGCTGGCTGGTGCTAAGGGGCATCTGCTCAAAGCTTTCCTCATCCATAAAGTAATACAAATCGCCGTCATTATAGAGATACTGCATACCCCGCAAATCGAGGTGTACCCGGATGAGCTTCTCGTCTGATTGAAAACTTTGCTCCACGGTATGGCCAGCCCGAATGTCACGAAGCTTGACCTTAGCCAGCGCCGTTCGTTTCATCTTGACGTGCTGGTAGTCAATAACCTGATATAGCTTGTTGTCCAATTCAATAATAATTCCCTTTCTTAGTTCGGCGCCGCTTATCATCATAAACTCCGTTTGTGCCTATTTTCTGGCTTTTGAGACCACCCTGATTTTACCATTTTCCATGACGACTAAATCCTCAATCCTGACCCCTCCCCAACCAGGGAGATAAATACCGGGTTCAACCGTAAATACCATCCCCGAGACAAGCAGTTCGGTCGAGGTTGGCCCCAGGTGTGGCTGTTCGTGTGTCACCAGCCCGACGCCGTGACCGAGAGCATGACCAAAAGCCTGGCCATAGCCGGCCTTTTCAATGACTGCCCGGGCTAAACTATCAGCCTCCTCGCCGCTGATGCCTGCCTTAATTAGAGCCAGGGCCGTTAGCTGCGCCTCAAGAACAGTATCATATATCTTCTTAAAGGTATCATCCGGGGTACCGAGGCAGATGGTGCGGGTCAGGTCACTGCCATAACCCCCCACCCTGGCGCCGATGTCAATTACTACCGCCTCAGCGGCATTAATCTGGCGCTGAGAAGGCTTGGCATGAGGCAAGGCGGAGTTCGTGCCGGAGGCAACGATAACATCAAAGGGAAGGGACTGGCTGCCATGCTCACGCAGGAATTTCTCAATCTCCCAGGCGACTTCTTTTTCCGTCATACCAATGTGAATCGTATCTTCGATATAGGCCAGGGCGCTATCAGTTATTTCAGCCGCCCTGGTAATAAGCTCGATTTCGTCCGGCTCTTTTATCGCCCGCAGGGACTCGACCAGTCCGTCCACCGGGACAAGCTGGTGCCGGGACCCCGCTTTATCCAGTATATCAGATAACTGGCGATAGAAGGCAAAAGTAATATCTTTCGCCTCGAAACCCAGCCGCCCCAGGTCTGCCTCGGCTAGCAGCCGTGGAAACCAGTCGACCGTATTATTGGTTATCCGAAAAACCTGGTAGTCGGGAGCCTGCACTTTGGCTTGCTCCAGGTAGCGGAAGTCAGTGGCTAAAACGGCATTCTGCGGCGTAATCAGCAGGTAGCCGGCGGAACCGTCAAAGCCGGAAAGATAATAGCGGTTCTCTGCCTGGGAGATAAAAATACCTCCAATCTCTTTCTCGGCTAAACTCCGGCGTAGTTTTTTTAGTCGGTTAGCTATATTTAGACTCATTTTTCATACTTTTCAAGGTCAGTGTTATGAGAATAGAAATAATAAGGGAGTTATTCCGGCGAAAGCCGGAAT
>JACQGQ010000090.1 GCA_016199495.1 Chloroflexota bacterium | reverse complement strand
GTTATCTCCCGAATCCATCCCGTGCCCTACCTCCACTAGCGAACCTCTGAGGCTGTACCTAAATACATTTCGGGGAGTACCAGCTATCCCTGGGTTCGTTTGGCATTTCTCCTCTATCCACAGCTCATCCGACAGCTTTGCAACGCTGACCGGTTCGGGCCTCCACTCCGATTTTATCGGAGCTTCACCCTGGCCATGGATAGCTCACCCGGCTTCGGGTCTAATCCATGCGACATAATCGCCCTATTAAGACTCGCTTTCGCTACGGCTCCGCGACTTAAGTCGCTTAACCAGCCACATAGATTAACTCGCCGGCTCATTCTTCAATAGGCACGCCATCACCCCAATTACTTGAGGCTCTGACTGCTTGACAGCACACGGTTTCAGGTCTATTTCACTCCCCTCCCGGGGTACTTTTCACCTTTCCCTCACGGTACTAGTTCACTATCGGTCATCAAGGGTATTTAGCCTTACCCTGTGGTCAGGGTAGATTCCCACAAGATTCCTCGTGTCCCGTGGTACTCAAGGACAGATAAGGAGCCTCCCCCTTTCATCTACGGGATTATCACCCTCTACGATGGCCCTTTCCAGAGTCCTTCGACTAGGGTTCGGTTGCTAACTCCTCGACCTACTCCAGGCTTGGTCCTATCTGCCTTACAACTCTCTATACGCTTAGGCCCTAGAACCACTTAGCTTATAGAGTTTAGGCTCTTCCCCTTTCGTTCGCCACTACTCAGGGAATAATTTCTTTTCCTCAGGGTACTGAGATGTTTCACTTCCCCTGCTTACCTCCTCCCAGCCTATGTGTTCAGCTGGGGGTGCTCAGGTTTTACCTGAGCGGGTTGCCCCATTCGGGTATCCCCGGCTAAGCTTGCTTAGCAGCTCACCGAGGCTTATCGCAGCTGTACTGCGCCCTTCTTCGGCCCTTGATGCCAAGGCATTCGCCGTGTGCCTTCACCCGCTTGACCTGCTTCAGATTTGATATCAGTCCATTATTCAATTGTTAAAGTACGACAATAAAACGGCGGCTCGGTGAGTCATCACCAAGCCGCCAGCTTGGCTATCAACCACCAGTCCTTTACCTTATGTATCCACCATCTTCATCAATAGTAACCTCAAAACCTCACAGTAACTCTAACATATTCCTAGAACCTTGTCAAGACGGCGCACCAGCAATAATAAAAGTTGGCGGAAATGGTGGTATGGTTGCCCCGGCGCCGCCTCTCAGCCAACCTCGAGCATTTTATCCACAGCAATTTTTGCCTTGAGACGAATCCTTTCTGGAACCTTCACCTCAGGAGCCATCTCCTGCAAAGACCAGCGGATACTCTCCAGGGTAATTAGCTTCATTCTGGGGCAGACCGCTTGCTCAGAAGCCGGGAAGAATCTTTTTCCCGGATTTTCCTTCCTCAGCCGGTATATTATCCCAATCTCCGTGCCGATAATTATCTCTTCTGCTTCAGTTTCACGGGAAAATCTAATCATGCCTCCCGTGCTCAGCACTTCGTCAGCCAGGGCAGTCACCTCGGGGCGGCATTCCGGGTGGGCGACGACCTTAGCTTGCGGATGTTCGGCTTTTTGTCGGGCAATATCCTGTGGTCGTATCCTGATATGGGTAGGGCAATAGCCGGGCCAGAGAATCATTTTACGCCCGGTTTTAGCGGCGATATGACCACCCAGATACTGGTCAGGAACAAAGATAATTTCCTCATTTAGCGGTATCTGCTCAACAATCCTGACCCCGTTAGCCGAGGTGCAGCAAATATCAGACTCCGCTTTGACCGCAGCCGTAGTATTAACATAACAGACTACCTTAGCCCCGGGATGCTCCTTCTTTTTCTCTCTTAAGCCTGAGACAGTAATCATATTAGCCATCGGGCAGCCGGCATGCATATCCGGCAGCAAGACCTTCTTGTCTGGACAGATGATGGAGGCTGTTTCTGCCATAAAGTGGACACCACAGAAAACGATAACATCAGCCTTAGTCCCGGCGGCCTTCTGGCTCAGCTCCAGGGAATCCCCGATAAAGTCAGCCATATCCTGAACCTCACCCAGTTGATAGTTATGTACCAGAATAATAGCATTTCTTTTTTCCTTGAGCCTTATGATTTCCTCTTTTAGCTCGGCATCACTATCGGCCATCATTAACTATCCTCCAGTCATTGGTATAAACGTTTATCCTTTTTCCCCGGACGAAGCCGAGCAGGGTTATACCTAAATCATCGGCTAACTTCACTCCCAGGTCAGTCGGCGCCGACTTGGAAATAAGTATCGGCAAGTTTCTCTTGGCGACCTTGAGTAATATCTCCGAGGAGATTCGGCCGCTGGTAATTATCAGCCGCCCATCTGTTGGTATAGCCTCCAGTAGGCATTCGCCAAAGATTTTGTCAATGGCATTATGCCGGCCGATGTCCTCGTTGAAGACGAGGATGCTCTTAGTATCACACAGGGCGGCACTGTGAACGCCACCCGTTGTCTTAAACACCTCCGAGTGCCTGATGAACTCCTTCATTAGTGTGTGCACCTGCTCAGTTGATATTTGCGTTTGAGATTCTACTCTCACCTGGTTTTGCACATCAGCGGCACTATAGAAAGATGCCCCCCGGCCGCAGCCCGAGGTGATAAAGCGCTTGAAGACAAGCTCATCAGCCAGGGCATCAGCCCCTTCGGTTTCTACTCGGGCGACACCTCTCGGCTGGTCAACCATTACCTTCTTAATTTCAGCTTTGCTGCCAACTAACCCCTCGGAGAAAAGAAAGCCGATAGCTAAATAGCCTAAATCTTTAGGGGAGCAGAGCAGCGTTACTAGCTCCTGGTTATTCAAGAAGATGGTCAGGGGAGATTCTCTGGCAACTACATCCTCGATTTTACGGCCGCTTTCCCCGATAAGTCGCCATACCGGAATCTTCGCTACCTCATTATTTTCCATCTCTGCCTATCCGTTGCTTATCTCCCGCCGGGAGAAGCCCGTCACGGATTCCCTCCTTCGTATCGACTGTAAAGACGGCGATTATTTTAGCCATATCGTTCCTTCCCGATGGTCTCGATTGTTCCCCCACCGACTACCATATCTCCACAGTAAAAGACGACCGCCTGCCCGGGAGTGATTGCCATTTGTGGCTCCCCGAACTTTACCTGGATTTTATCATCACCCCGGGGTGTTACCGTGGCTTCGGCCTCCCGGTGACGGTACCTTATCCTGGCTTTAACCTCAGTCGGTCGTTCTAATTTTTCGATGGCTATCCAGTTTAGTCTTGAGGCGATAAACTCGTCCTGATACAACTCTTCTCTGCGGCCGACAATGATAGCATTTTCCTCCAGGTCGATAGCAGTAACGTAGAGCGGCTCTCTGGCTGAGATGCCCAAGCGCTTACGTTGCCCGATAGTATAAGACGGGATTCCCCGGTGCTCCCCCAGGATATTCCCCTCCTTATCCAGTATTGCTCCCGGCGAGGCTGTTTCCACAAACAAAGAATAACCACCGCTAATAAAATCCTGGCTCTCCGGTTTGTGGTCGACCCCCAACCTGAAATCGGCAGCCATCTTTCTGACCTCTTCCTTGGTATAGTCACCGAGAGGAAAGAGGGCACGGCTAAGCTGAGCCTGGGACAAAGATGAAATAAAATAGGACTGGTCTTTACTCAAGTCCCTCGCCTTTTTCAGCAGATAGCGGTCTTTGCTTTCATCATATTCTACCCGGGCATAATGGCCGCTGGCAAAATAGTCAAACTCGATTCCATTATCTTGAACCTTTTCGAGCAAGGCAGCAAATTTAATCTTATGGTTACACCTGAGACAGGGATTAGGAGTTCTGCCTGACAGATACTCACGGCACAAGTAATCCAGGACCTCAGTTTTGTATTCTTGCCTCAGGTCAAAAACATGGAAATCGATGCCCAAAGTTCGGGCAACCTCTCGGGCGTCTTCGATATCGGTTGCCTCACCGGGCCCGTAGCAGCCATGGCGCCTCCCCTCTTCAAGACAGGCTGCCCCATCCCATATTTTCATGGTTACCCCGCTGACCTGGTAACCCTGCTCTTTAAGGAGAGCCGCAGCCACGGATGAATCCACCCCGCCACTCATGGCGACCACTACTTTTACCCTATCCTTTTTAGTAGGCATAACTTTTATATTCCCCCAGAGCGCTGTAAAAAGCCGGCCATGTCAAGCTTTCTCCAAAAGCCTGGAATGTCGCGGGCAAAACTCGTAGTCGCTCTCCAACTGGGCAAAGATAAGTTCCTCTTGCCAGTGAGCGTTGTACAGGCGGCAGCCTTTATCTTGACAAAAGGGGTTACCGGTTAAAGAATAGAAAACCGCCTGCATGGCATACCCCTTGGCAACCTCGGTGAGGCGCTTATCTTCATAATCAATAAAGCTCCCCTTAAATCTGTCTTTAAGCTCGGTTAAATCCTTGCCCAAGCTCTCGTATTGTTGCTTAATAAGGTAATAGTCCCTCGGTTTTGCCGGTGCCTCGACGAGTCCTGTCGTTGAGACAAGGGAAGGAATACCGTAGATACTGGTTCTCAGGTGATATTTTTTATTGCTGTCATCCCAGGTAGCCAGCAGGCGATTGGTAAAGATGATGTGAGCAAAGTCAAGCCGGAGCTCCTCTCCTGGTATCATCTGGCGAAATACCCGCTGCAGATGAAACCCATCGTAGAGGATGCCGAAAGCCCTTGTCTTGCCTGAGATTCGCCTTTTTTCATATTCTATCTCACCGTAGAGGAGTTCCTGCCCGGCCACTATCTCTCGACCGACCTCCGGAATTTTGCTGCTGGCGATTTTTCCAGCATAATCTTCGGCCCTACCCCGGGAAAGATTGAAACTAAAGAGATTTCCTCTCAGCTCAATCTCAGCTTTCCCTAGCTTCTGTCTCAGATATCGGGCAATCTCCTCGATGTTTAGTTCTTCCCCGACGCCCTCGTCGTAGAGAAAAACCTTCATTATTCTCCCAGGCACCTATTTCAATTTCTCCAAAATAATTTCAGCGGCAATTTCTCCGGAGAGAAGCATCCCGCCAAATGTTGGCCCCATGCGCGGTAATCCATAGACGGTTGATACCGCCATGCCGGCGACAATTAAGCCGGGATGAACCTCACCGGTATGCTCCAGAATCAGGTCCTCCGACCTCTCCACCCACATGGCGCCAAAACCTTTGGTCTTAATCAGCCCTCTTTCTTCCAGTTTCTTCACTACCTGGGCATCGTGCCCGGTAGCATCGAGCACTACTTTCGATTCGATGGCTACCGGGTCAACGCAGGTTATCTCCCTGGGCAAGGCTGAGACAGGTGTCCAGTTGATTACGGCACCACACACTCGCCCGTCTTCTCTCAAGACTAAATCCTCGAAGACTGTCATATTGGCAAACTTAACCCCGGCATCACAGGCGGAAGCAATAAGTTTTGAGCAGGCGTGGGGTCCATCAGCCACCAGTAAACCCTCGGCAACCGCTTTATACGGAATACCAAGCTCAGCTAAAACCCTCTCTCCGGGGTGCCTCACCGTTACCTTATTCATCAGGTAACCCCCAATCCAGAAGCCACCGCCGATATAATTATTCCGTTCGACAATCAGCACCTTCTTACCAGCCCTGGCTAAGTTACGCCCGGCCATGAGCCCACTGGGACCACCGCCAATAATGACACAATCGCTTTCCACATATTCTTCAAACTGCCGGGCAAACTCAGTAACTATCGCCCGGGTGACATCTTTTTCCCCTACCGGAGTGAATTTTTCCAATTTTGCCTCCCTTTAGATTTAATTATATAGCTGATTTTAGCACTTCCTCAGCGGTTTTTCAAAGGGAGTGACATACCCGGCAAAAATGACCCTGTGAAAACAGACACCGGCAGTCACTTCTCAAGGGCAGGTCAATTACATTCCCCAGACTGTTTTTTATATCGCCCGCTTATCGTTTCAGCCAGGCAAGGTTTAACTTAACTCTCAGGCGGTGTATACTATAAATCTAGAGACTATGAGCACGACTGTTTGTCAAGAACACCGGGTTAAGAAGATGTCTCGCCGGCAAGGATGGTAGCTATCGGGCTTTCTAATAAATAGAGATGAATATGCGTTTCCTACAAAATGCAGGCTGCCTTATCTCAGCTATTTTAATGTTTTTCATATTATTGACTGGAGTCATCGTCGCGGCTGCGACCTATGGTTATAGCCAACTGGAAGTCAGCTTCGACGGGCAAGAATACTATCCTAAGATTGAAGTTAGTGATGCTTCCGTTGCCAGTGTCATCTTTGATGTCTTCCGGGGAGACTTGCTCAGTGCTGCCGCCAGCATGGTGAAAGGGCTGACTGTTGAGGGTGTGATAACTTTCACTAATCACAGTTTCGTTCCGCTCTACCTCCCAGCCATGAAGCACCAGGTAACTATTGAAGGCAAAGAATATGGCAATATTATTGAGACCAAAGCTACATGGATTACCCCAATTGGTTACCAATCCCAATCCACCAGTTTACTAATTCGTGACTTGCCCGAAATCATACCTGGAGCTCTCATTTCGGGGAGAATGGTTAATATCAAAATAGTATCAGCCGTTTCCCTGGGAGCCTTTTCTATCACCAGGACCAGCACTGACCTGCCTGAGGAGGCTAATTCTTTGTCAGCCATTATCGAAACGATAATCATTGAGAAGGCGGCCGATATCGCCGAAGCGATGGCGGCTGAGAAGGCAGCCGTTATTATCGCAAGGATGGATATTAAGAAAGCGGCCGATATTGTCGCAGCAATGACTGCCGGGAAGGCCGCCGCTATTATCGCCGCCATGCCTGCCGAGCAAGCCGTCGATATTATCGAATTGGTGAGTACTGAGAAGGTAGCCGCCATCATCGCCGCGGTGACTGCCGAGAAGGCGGCCGCTATTATCGAAGCGATGGGTATTAAGAAGGCAGCCGATATTATCGCAGCGGTCGGTGCCGAGAAGGCCGCCGACATTATCGAAACGGTCAGTGCCGAGAAAGCGGTCGCTATCATCGCAAGGATAGACATCGAGAAGGCAACCGCTATCATCGAAGCGGTCAGCGCCGAAAAGGCAGTCGCTATCATCGCAATGATAGACATCGAGAAGGCAACCGCTATCATCGAAGTGGTCAGTGCCGAGAAGGCGGTCGCTATCATCGAAGCGGTCGCTGCCGAGAAGGCGGTCGCTATCATCGAAGCGGTCACTGCCGAAAAGGCGGTCGCTATCACCGAAGCGATAAGTGCCGAAAAGGCAGCCGCTATCATCGCAGCGGTCACTGCCGAAAAGGCAGCCGCTATCACAGAAGCGATAAGTACTGAGAAGGCGGTTAATGTCATCGAAGCGGTCGCTGCCGAGAAGGCGGCTAATATCATCGAAGCGGTGACTGTTGAGAAGTCAGTCGACGTTATGGAGAAATTAACCACTGACAAGCTAACCAGTCTAATACCGGCTATGAGTGAAACATCCTTAACCCGGAGGTTGCCTGAGTTATCTACGGAGAAGCTGTATTCAATCGAACCACAGGTGCTCTTCGAGTCACTACCCAATGTGCCCACTGAGCAACTGGTAAGGGAGGCGCCTCCTGAGCCACCAGCCGAGGCGACAGCACCGATTGTAATCCAGGCCACACCCCGTGAGGCTAGATACCTGGCAACTGAAACCTGGGCTGGAGAGTGGGTGGTAGTCGTGGCAACCCCGACACCGATAGATAAGCTCATGATAAAGACCAAACGAGCACTCAAGGATATCGAAACTATTATTGAAGTATTCGAGAAACAGCCACGAGGAATAGCCGTCGCTCTGCCGGCAGAGCAGGTTGTCATGGCTTACTTCGACATCAGCTTTAAGGAAATTGCGCCTGAGGATATCGCGCTGGGGCACATTGCCTTCAAAGTAGCAAGGGAATGGCTTGAGCAAAACTCGGCACACCAGTGGTCGGTGGTTTTGAACAAATATGACCCTAAGCTCAAGCGATGGACCCCCCTGCCCACTAAGAAAGTAAAAGAGGATGATTCATATCTCTACTACACCGCTGTCATTACCAGCTTCTCAAAGTATGCCATATTCGGTAGCCAGCTTATCCCGGTGACAAAATTCAAGGCGACTAACCTTGTCATCGATTCAACCGAGGTCGAGACCGGTCAGGAGGTCACCATCAAAACTTACGTTACCAATCTCTCCGACGCTGCCGGGACATATGTTGCTACCCTGTGGATTAATAGTACCGTAGAAGCCGGACAGAATATCTACTTGAGAGCCGGTGAGACAAAACCAGTGTCATTCACGGTTACTCGAGATACTGAAGGTAGTTATGAAGTCAGGTTCGACCGTCTTCTCGGGAGCTTCAATGTAATCAGGACAATCAAGCCGCCACTACCAGTATCACCGCCAGCAGCCGCGCCAGCCGCCGCCGTCAAGCCAGGAATCAACTGGCGCCTCGTTGGCGGGGTTATCGGCGGGGTAATAACAGTGGCATTGCTCCTTTTCTTCCTCTTCAGGAAGAGAGCCGCTTAGCCATACCACGATAATATCAAGAGTAAGCCTGATGTGGACAGGCCAGGGGATACCGGGATAACCCCGTACTATCATGCCCCTTATTCTTGTCTCAACATCCTCATCCAGACTGCCGGGTTTAAACTTTATGTCATCTAGTTCAGAGGGATGACAGAACGAACCTCGGTAAAACTGGCTAAGCGACACCCTTTCGCTTAAAGTGAGCTACATACCAGGGGATAATATGCTCGAAGCGGTGCTCCTCTAGGTGATACTCGCCCGGGATGAGCTTGCTATGGTAAGCCCCCAACCTTCGCGCCATTTGCTCTTTCCCCTCCCCGACCTTCAGTGCTCCCAGGATGATGTCTCCGTAGGCCTTGGTATTGGCTCGGAGCGATTGCATAAGCCTGGCTGTTTCCCGACTTACCCCACCGTGAGAGAAAAATACGACTTTTGGATTAAGCTGGCTCAATTTATCGATTGACTCAAGGGCAGAATCGAGGTCGAAGCCGGCAACCGTCAGCACAATGTTACTTTCTATCGGGGGGGTGCCCAGGGCGTCACCGCTAAAAATTCCCTGACTCTTCGTATCATAGATACACATGTGGTGGGGAGCGTGCCCCGGGGCATAAATAATCCTCAGCTCCCTTTCACCCAGCGGAATGACCTCTCCGTCATCAACAGCACGAACCTGCCCCTCAGGTACCGGCACGATAGGACCGTATTCATCTTCGAATCTCTCACCGAAGGCCTGGCGCGTCCCCTCAATGAGCCGCGAAGGCTCAACTAGATGCCTTGCGCCTCGCTGGTGAACGAGTACCTGTAACTGCGGACACTGATGTGCCAACGTGCCGGCCCCTCCGGCATGGTCGAGATGGATATGGGTAAGGAGGATGTAAGAGAGCCGGGACGGGTCATGGCCAAGTCGGCGGATGGTGCCAAGGACAACCGGAGCGACGACAGCCGGCCCGGTCTCAATCAGAGCTGTTTGTCCATCGGCAACAATTAAGTAGACCGTACTACATCGGAGCGGTTCCGCTGTCCCAGAAGTCTTTGCCTCATCGATTTCAATCTGGTAAATACCGTCAGCCACTTCCGAAACGTGGGGCATATTATTCGTCCCTCCTGCTTAAAAGATGAAACCTGTTTATGAGGCCAGGCACGAGAGCTGCCAGAAGCTGCCCAGTTGCTCAAAATCAATCAGTCCACTCTCGGCTATGTTTTCAACCTCAATCCCGGCCTCAACTGCGGCGGCTATCGGGTTCAGCCCGCCCAGTAAAACAGTGCCAACCCGATTAAGACCTACCGTAATCTGGCAAATTGGCTCACTGGTATTACCTAAGACATAAACTCCACCAATACCAGCCTCTTTGAGCATCGTAATTTTCTCATCAACAATTGCCCTTGAGGGAGCTGGTATTTCACGGAAATTAGCCAGTATCTTGCCATTACCAGTTGTGGCCGCCTGGCTGACACTGGTCATCCTGGCGCGAATATATTGCTCCGAAGGGTCAAGGGATGTACCGGCGTAGTTAATTATCGCCACAAAGCGCTTTGGTTTTGAATCTCTAACTTCGAGCACCCCTCCGAACCTGGACTCTATCGGAATACCAGCCTTAAGCAGTACCCCGTTGATAACTACGCTACAAACCGTAGCCAAACCAATTTTCCCGGACGGGATAATTACCGAACCAAGTTTTTCTCCTTCAGAGGCGATAGCCACCAGTTCGCTGATACAAATTCCAGCTTTAAATACCACTGCCATGGCGGCCAGTGCTTTCTTAAAATCATCCTTACCAATGAGTGAGGTATTTATCGGAAGACGGCCGCTACGTTTCCGCGGGTCAAAAGTGGTATGGAAGGCAAGGAGTTCGAGCTTCTCCAGGATAAAACCGACTTGCTCCGGAGCCAGCGCCATCTTAAGCTCCTCCAGCCCTCGTGGGGTAAGCATCCGGCCATCACGACCTAACGGCTGAGTATGACCCCGTTCATCGGTTATTTTCAGGTAATATCGTACCGCTCGCTCGCTCAAAAAAATCCCGTGGCGCTCAAGTTCCCGGGCAATTGTAATTGACCCCAGGGGTTCAGAGGACTCGCTCAAAACCTTGAGAATAGATATTATCTTCCTTTCTGTCTCGGAACTGACGCCTCTGACCATACGAGCTTCTCTCAACTCTCTAGCAGGGCTTGTGGTCATTATACCACCCCCACATCAAACTCCACCTCAGAAGCTGAATAGCTTATTGAGCTTCGTTTGTCACCCCTTGAACCTATTGCTAATTGGCAGTCTTCTATCCCGGCCGAAGGCTCTGGGGGTTATCTTCACCCCTGGCGGCGCCTGGCGGCGCTTATACTCGCTGGAATCGACTAATCGAGCTGCCCGCTTAACCACCTTTTCATCAATCCCCATGGCAATAATCTGCTCGACACTTTTATCTTCCTCAACATAAGCCGTCAGTACCGGGTCGAGCAGTTCGTAGGGAGGCAAAGTATCAATATCCTTTTGTTCCGGCTTTAGTTCCGCCGAGGGCGGTTTGTCGATGATACTGGACGGTATGACGGCTGACCCAGCCAGTGCGTTTCGGTATCCAACCAACTGATAGACCATAGTCTTGGGCACATCCTTAATCACAGCAAAGCCGCCCGCCATATCGCCATATAATGTGGCGTAGCCGGTAGCCATTTCGCTTTTATTACCGGTGGTCAGTACCAGCCAGCCGAACTTGTTTGATAGTGCCATCAGGAGGTTGCCTCTAACACGGGCCTGGAGGTTTTCCTCGGTTACATTGGGTTTAGCCCCTTTAAAAACCGGGGACAGCATATCCAGGTAGGCTTGAAAAGCCGGCTCAATCGGGATAGTTATCAGCCGGATACTCAGGTTTTGAGCGAGCCGCTTGGAATCTGATATACTGCCGGGAGAAGAGTATCTTGATGGCATGGTCACGCCGACCACGTTGGAACTACCCAGGGCATCAACGGCAATAGTCGCTACCAGGGCAGAATCTACTCCTCCGGAAAGGCCGATTACCACCTTCTCAAAACCATTCTTGAGAATATAGTCGTGCGTACCCAGCACCAGAGCATCATAGACCTCTCCAGGAAAAGTGTTCACCTGGAGTTCCCGGGGCGGTAACGGCGGTTTCAGGCTAGCCGAGGGCGCGGCACAGACCACCAATTTCCTCTCATGCCACGGTTGCTCCTGCAGAAGCGGTACCCCTTTTCTCCACCTGGAGTCATGAAGACGCGCCCGAAAGACAGACTCAACATCAAGGTCAGTCACTACCAGGTCTTCGGCAAACTGTTTGCCCCTGGCTAGTAACCGCCCCTTCTCATCCAGCACCATACTATTGCCGTCAAAGACCAGTTCGTCCTGTCCACCCACCAGGTTGTTGTAAACGAAGATAGCCACGTTGTCCGAGGCACGTGTCGCCAGCATTCTCTCCCGGAAACTGCCCCGGCCAGAGTGGTAGGGCGAAGCACTGATATTAACGATAACCTCAGCCCCGGCAGAGGCCTGGGCAGTAGCTGGTCCGGCCTCGTACCAGATATCTTCACAGATGTTGACGCCGACGCCAACTCCAGCGATGCTATACACCGGGCAGCCGTTGCCGGCACGGAAGTAACGGTTCTCATCGAAGACGCCGTAGTTAGGCAGGTACATTTTGTGATAGACGTCAATAAGCTTACCATCATGGATTATGGCGGCAGCGTTATAGATGTCTTCTTTGGCATCAACAAAACCAACCACGATGGTAAGTCCCGAGGAGTCCTTAACTACCTTTTCCAGGGAGAGCAGGTTTTCCTTGATGAATTGCGGCTTGAAGAGGAGGTCCTCCGGTGGATAGCCGCAGATGGCAAGTTCGGGGAAAGTGAGCAGGTCAACCCCCAGGGAGCGGGCTTCAGCGATAGCGCCCAGAATCTTGCGCCGGTTACCGGTGAAGTCACCCACGGTAGTGTTAATCTGCGCCATACCGACCCGTAGCCGTTGCACGCTAAGCCCTCCTCGAGATGATTACCCTTATTATATCAGTCTCGCCCAAACTTAGCTAGATGTGACTTACAATATCGGCAAGTATCTTTTAAGCTCGTAGTCAGTCACTTGAGTGCGGTAGTGGTCCCACTCGATTTTCTTGTTCTCAATAAAAGCATTAAAAATATGTTCACCCAGGGCTCTACGCACTACCTCACTTTTTTCGGTAAGCTGGATAGCCTCCCAGAGACTGGCGGGTAAGGTCTTTATTCCCCTTTTCTTTCTCTGAGCCTCGGTCATCTCGTAAACATTTTCTTCCACCGGCGCAGGTGGCTCGTAGCCTTTTTCAATCCCTTCAAGACCAGCCGCCAGCATAACACTGAAGGTAAGGTAGGGATTACAGGCCGGGTCAGGAGACCTGAACTCTATTCTGGTAGCATTTTCCCTGCCAGGTCGGTATTCGGGGACCCGAATCAGGTCAGAGCGGTTACGTCGCGCCCAGGAGAGATAGACCGGTGCTTCGTAACCGGGAACCAGTCGTTTGTAGGAATTCACCCACTGGCTGGTGACGCACGTGATTTCAGGAGCATGTTTGAGCAGTCCGGCGATATAACTCTTGGCTGTCTTCGAGAGATAATAGTCATCGTCCTTATCAAAAAAAGCGTTCCGGTTACCCCTAAAGAGCGACTGGTGAACATGCATCCCGCTGCCATTGATACCAAAAACCGGCTTGGGCATAAAGGTGGCATAGACCCCATGCTGCATGGCGATTTGCTTCACCACCAGGCGATAGGTCATCACGCTATCAGCCATGGTCAGGGCATCGGTGTACCTCATATCTATCTCGTGCTGGCTGGCGGCCACCTCATGGTGAGAATACTCTACAGGGATGCCCATTTCTTCCAGGGTAAGAACGGTATCCCTTCTCAGGTCGGTCGCCAAATCCAGTGGAGTCATGTCAAAATAGCCCCCCACATCCAGCCCCTCGGTGCCGCTGGAATCCTTAAAGTAAAAGTACTCCAGTTCAGGTCCCACATAGTAAGTGTAGCCCAAGTCGGCGGCCCGTTTCAGGTTCTGCTTGAGGACATACCTGGGGTCACCCTTGAAAGGCTCACCACCGGGTTTCAAGACATCACAGAACATTCGAGCGACAGCATGATGCTCGCGCGGCCGCCAGGGCAGCAATCGGAAGGTATCGGGGTCAGGCATCGCCACCATATCACTTTCGTCAATACGGGCGAAGCCTTCAATTGAGGAGCCATCAAAGCCCATCCCATCCTCCAGGGCTCCCTCCAGCTCTTCGGCAGTGATGGCAAAGCTCTTCAGCATCCCCAGGATATCGGTGAACCACAGCCGAATGAATTTGACATCGTGCTCCTTGGCCATCTTGAGGACATATTCTCGAGACTCAGCCTTTCCTTTGACAGCCATTAATCCTCCTCATCCGTAGAATAACTGGCTGTCATTATAGCACAAATCAGGCGCAAAGTCAGTTGGCTGGCTAGCTTCTACTTCCGTCAAATGTCAAAGTAGAGATAGAACTCGTAAGGATGGGGTCTGAGCCTTACGGCATCGAGTTCCTGACTTCTCTTATACTCGAGCCAGGTCTCAATGACATCAGGAGTAAAGACATTACCTTTGAGCAGGTAGTCATGGTCCTCTTCCAGAGCACGCAAAGCTTCCTCCAGTGATGACGGCACCGTTTGTATTCTGGCGGCTTCCTCTTGAGTGAGATGGTAGGAATCCTTATCCAGAGGTTCCCCCGGGTCGATTTTCTTCTCAATGCCGTCAAGCCCGGCCATCAGCATGGCCGACAGAGCCAGATAGCCGTTGGCAGTATTGTCAGGCGGTCGATATTCAATTCTCTTGGTGCGCGGGTTATCGGTGTAAACTGGAATGCGGACACAGGCGCTGCGGTTGCGAGCCGAGTAGATGAGATTTACCGGAGCCTCATAGCCGGGCACCAGCCGTCGGTAGGAATTAGTGGTTGGCGAGACCAGAGCTGCTAGAGAGTAAGCATGTTTCAGCAAGCCGCCAATATAGTATTTGGCGGTCTGACTGATTAAAGCGTAGCCCTTGGGGTCAAAGAAGACATTTTTGTCGCCTTTAAATAAACTCTGATGGACATGCATTCCGGAACCATTGTCGCCAAAGATGGGTTTAGGCATGAAGGTCGCCACCTTGTTATGTTTACGGGCGATGTTTTTGACGATGTATTTATACCACATCATCTTATCACCCATTCGTGTCAGGCTATCAAACCTCATATCGATTTCACACTGCCCGGCGGTAGCCACTTCATGGTGATGGACTTCAATGTGGATGCCAGTTTTAATCATGGTCAGGATTATCTCTGATCTTATATCCTGGAGAGAATCATGAGGTGGTACCGGAAAATAGCCTTCCTTGAATCTTACCTTATAGCCCAGGTTGGGATTCTCTTCTCTGCCTGTGTTCCAGTCAGCCTCATTGGAGTCAATATAATAAAAACCGGAGCGCTGGTTCTGTTCAAATCGGACATTATCGAAAATAAAGAATTCCATTTCCGGACCCCAATAGCTAACATCAGCAAGCCTCGTTGATTTCAAATGTTTCTCTGCCTTTTTGGCAATGTATCTGGGGTCGCGCGAGTAGGGCTCCTTGGTCAGCGGGTCGTAGACATCACAGATTATACTCAAGGTAGGAACCTGGCAGATGGGGTCAATGACCGCTGTTGCCGGGTCGGGCACAAGTATCATGTCACTTTCCTGGATTTTCTTGAAACCACGGATACTGGAGCCATCAAAACCGATGCCGTCTACCCATATACCTCGCGTCGGGTCATCGATGTCAGCGAGTTCCGTAGCGGGTATGGAGAAGTGTTGCCACAGTCCCGGCAGGTCATTGAACTTAAGGTCCACGATTTTAATATCGTTATCTTTAACAAACTTCAAAACTTCTTCGGGCTTCATATTACTTTTAATTTCTCCTTACTCTTATTTTCGTTTCCCTTTTTTTAGATTGCTTTTTCGCCTTCCCGCCGGTTTTAGAGCAAATGATATTTCAACGATTAGTTTGAAGCCGGAACGGAATCAGCCGGATAAGCCTCTATGCCGTGCTCGGGAATATCCAGACCCTGTAGCTCCTCTTCACGGCTGGCACGTAGACCGATTGTCTTCTTAACGAGGTAAAAGGTGAGGAAAGCAGTAACCGAAACCCAGACCAGTACTACAGCGATATCAATAATCTGGAGGATAAGCTGTCCTACCTCACCGACGATTAGACCCTTGACACCAAGGTAAGTGCCATCAGCGAAGATGCCCACCGCCAAAAGCCCCCAAATACCGCCACCGAGATGAACCGCGACGGCCCCAACCGCATCATCCACTTTGAGCTTCCGCTCCACAAACCAGGCCGTAGCCATCATTACTGGAGCAGCGATAGCGCCGATGACTACCGCCGCCCAGGGAGCGACGAAAGCGCAAGGCGCGGTAATCGCCACCAACCCGGCCAGACAGCCATTACAGGCAGCAATAATATCAGCCTTTCCCGTACGGGCAAGTACCCAGTAGAGAGCGACCACCGCTCCGGTAACCCCCGCCAGGAAGGTATTGACGACAATAACCGAGATACGCAAATCGGTCGCCGCCAGGGTACTACCAGCGTTGAAGCCGAACCAGCCGAAGAAGAGAATAAAGGTGCCGATAACGACAAAAGGCAGGTTATGACCCCTGATTGCGTTTGGAGTGCCATCCCTATTAAATTTGCCAATCCTGGCGCCAACCATGGCGGCACCGACCAGAGCGGCCAGTCCACCGACCATGTGGACGACACCAGAGCCAGCGAAATCTCGGACGCCAGTAGTACCAAGAATGTTCAGTGTGCTCAGCCAGCCTCCCCCCCAGACCCATTTGCCATAAATGGGGTAGATTAAGGCACCAATGATAAAGCTGTAAGCCAGATAGGCGGTTATCTTCATCCTCTCAGCCACAGCGCCAGCCACAATGGTACAGGCAGTGGCGGCAAAGACCATCTGGAAGAACCACATCATTATAGTGGAGACATCGTAGCTGGCGCCGCTCAGGAAGAAGCCGGAATAGCCGATAAGAGCATTACCAGCCTCCAGACCGGGAAACAGTTTTGAGCCGCCGAACATCAGGGCAAAACCGAAAGCCCAGAAACCGAGCGAGGCGATACAGAAGTCCATAAAGCTCTTCGTCCAGTAGTTAGTCTGGTTCTTGGAGCGAATTAGACCACCTCCCAGAAAGGCAAAACCGAGTTGCATGAACCAGACCAAGAAACCGGCTACTAATGTCCAGGCCATATTAACTGCAGCATCAGGATTATCCTGCAGCGTGTCCCCACCAGTAGGGTCGGCGGCATGCACGATGGCTGGCACACCAAAGAAGGCTACGCCCAGAATGACCAGCAGGGTCAGGGCAATAAACCAACGCCGCTTGAGTAGCGGCGTTCGTAACAAAATAGGTTCGGGCGACTCCTTGACGCCCGATAATTGACGATGTTGCATAACCAAAAGCTCCTTTTAAATCTAATTAAATCTAGCCAGACTGCAGCCGTGACTATCACTTGCTTCGGCTGAGATAACTCAGTTATTGCCCACTATTTGAAGGTATCGTCTTCTTCGCTGGCAACATGGCGCTTCCGCAAGTAGCTGGGTATAATTACCCAGGCGGTGAAAAGGCCGATAAAGGATACGGCGGCTAGGATTGCTTCTACTGGCATTAATATACCTCCGATACTATTTATATCCATCCTAGCCCTTCATTGTTTCCAACATATTACCACCAGGTTAAATCTGTGTTACACCAAGCTAGTTGCTTCCCCTGAACCTATAACCGATATTCCTTACCGTCTCAATGAAGGTATGAGTTGCGTCCTCCAGCTTACTCCTCAGTCTTCTGATATGGACATCTACTGTCCTATCCCCACCATAGTAATCATAACCCCAGACTTTATTGAGTAGAGCTTCACGAGTGAAGACACGGCCGCCATTACTCGCCAGGAACTTGAGCAACTCATACTCTCTAAAGGCCAATAGTACCACCTCGCCGGCTAAACTTACCTCGCATTTAGCCAGGTCTATTACCAGGTCGCCGCATCTAATTTGCTCACTATTGTCACTACTACTGGTCCCAGGTAGCAGGCGTTTTGCTCTTAATACTAATTCCCTGACGTCATATGGCTTGATAACAAAATCATCGATACTCGGGTCAATACCAAGGCTGTCGAGTGCCTCCCTAGCGACCAGGGCAATAATAGGCAACTGCCTGGCTAGCTTTATCCTCTGGCACAACTCCCTTATTCCGGAATTAGTCGAGTACCCGTCCATTGCCACCAGCACTAAATCGGGGGAGTGCTCGGCAATCTCCTCAATTGCCTCGTTTTCGTCAGAAACAATCGAGCAGGCAAAGCCGTTTTGAATAAGCTCCGAACGCAGTTCTGTTATTGTCTTGTCTTCCTTAGCTATTACGAATATATTGAACAAGGCTCTGTCCACCTAATTATTCGTAAACCCCAGAAGCTTCTTAGCTCCTCAAAGTCGCTGACACCACTTAGCCTATACCCCTCCTCCCCCGCTCAATAGGCATATAATCTCCCATAAGGTCGCAGCCAGCGGGGGTAGAGCTTGATAAACTTGCCCTCTAAAATCGTTGCCGGTTCGTAGTCAAAGTGAGCAGCGAATTCACCAACCAGTTTCCGAACAATCTGATAGTCCTTCTCTTCCAGGTCAGCGATACCTACTTCCTGACCTAATTGATAATCCTCGACACTTCCCCTCAAGTAAATGACACCGCCGTGCATGCCGGTGCCGATATATTTCGCTTGGTGATGTTCGCCTGCGCTGAGATTCAAACCCAGCAGAATCAGGATACCACCGGCCATATATTCCCCGAGAAAATCCTGGGCCGTGCCGCCGATAACCAGCACCGGTTTCTTGTCTCCGTACTCCTTCATATGGATGCCGGCCCGGTAGCCGACATCATCACGGATGAAGATTTTACCTCCCCGGGCTGACAAACCAATAATATCCCCGGCATGGCCGTGAACAATTATCTCCCCCTCATTCATGGTATTACCGCAGCCATCCTGAGCATTACCGTGGACAATAACTCTCGAGCCGTCCATGAAGGCTCCCAGGTCATTACCCGGAGTGCCGAAAATCTCAATTTCTATCGGCTTGTCCAGGTCAGTACCGATATATCGCTGACCGCAGACATTGTGAAGCTCAACCCTCTGAGCGTCATTGGAAGCGATATCTCTCAGTCTAGCATTCAGCTCCCGATAAAAAACGCCGCTGGCATTAATCTTGACTACTGAATTACCCCCGCTTTTTGCCATTTCAGTCTCCTACCATCCTTACCCCCAGGATTCCGAGTTCAGTATCGGTAAGGCCGACACCCCTCAAGTGTAAACGATTACCCCGCAGGCTTTCCAGGGCATTAATACCCATGCCACCCAGTATATCCTTGAGTTCCAGGCTCCAGCCGCGCAGGAGGTTTGCCAGCCTGCGGGCACCGATGTCAGGGTTGACTCTCTTGGTCAGGGCCAGGTCCGTAGTACAGATACCCCAGGCGCACTTGCCGGTATGGCACTGCTGACAGACAGTACAACCCAAGGCGATTAGAGCCGCCGTGCCGATATACACGGCGTCAGCACCAAGGGCAATTGCCTTAGCGACATCACCACTATTTCTTATCCCACCCGAGACCACGATTGAGGCGAGATTACGGATACCCTCTTGCCTTAATCGGGTATCTAACGAAGCCAGCGCCATCTCAATAGGGATGCCGACGTTGTCACGAATAATTTTAGGCGCCGCCCCGGTCGCCCCCCGCAGCCCATCGAGAACAATGATATCGGCGCCAGCCCGTACCATACCGCTGCCAATAGCCGCGGCATTATGCACAGCCGCTATTTTTACCGATATCGGCTTGGTATAGTTGGTTGCCTCCTTTAAGGCGTAAATAAGCTGTGACAGGTCCTCAATGGAGTAAATGTCATGCTGGGGTGCCGGCGACAGGGCATCGGTCCCCTGGGGAATCATCCGGGTCCTGGAGACATCGGCACTAACCTTCTCTCCGGGAAGATGCCCGCCGATACCAGGCTTAGCTCCCTGGCCAATCTTAATCTCTACCACCCTACCGGCATCCATATATTCAGCGTCCACGCCGAAACGCCCGGAGGCTACCTGGACAATAGTATTGTTGCCATATTTATATAATGAAGGATGCAGTCCTCCCTCGCCTGTATTCCACAGGGTACCTATCTCTGTCGCCGCCCGTGCCAGAGATTCCTGGACATTAAGGCTTACCGCTCCGTAGGACATGGCGGCAAACATCACCGGGACATCCAACTTGACCTGGGGAGCCAGCTCAGTCCCCAGAACGCAGCGGAGGTCGACTTCGACACAATCAGGTTTGCGCCCCAGATAGGTGATAAGCTCCATTGGTTCGCGCAGCGGGTCAATGGATGGATTGGTCACCTGGCTGGCATTGAGGAGCAGATGGTCCCAATAGATACGCTGGCTCTTATCGTTACCCATCCCGGTAAGCAGCATCCCGCCCGTCTCCGCCTGCTTGATGATATCCTCAATCACCTCAGAACTCCAGTTATAGTTTTCTCGATAGTCCAGGGGACTTCGCCTGATGGTTAATGCCCCGGTGGGGCAGAAAAGGACACAACGATGACAGCCAACGCAGTTCTCTTCACGACTGCGTACCTCGTCATCCTCAGCATCATAGTAATGGCTATCGAAAGAGCACTGGTTCACGCAGACCTGACACCGGATACAGCGCTCAGGGTCTCGCTCCACGATAAATTTATTCGGTATATATGTTTTCATATCCTTACCCCGCTAGATTCTTATCGGTATTCCCTGTTTTACCAGGTACTCTTTGGTTTCGCTGATAGAATAGGTCCCGTAATGAAATATACTGGCCGCCAGGACAGCGTCGGCTTTACCGGAGACCAGGGCTTGATACAGGTCTTCCGGCGTACCGGCACCACCGCTGGCAACCACGGGTACGGTGACTGCCCCGGATATCGCCCGCAGCAGCTCCAGGTCGTAACCAGCCTGAGTACCGTCGGCGTCGATACTATTAACTACTATCTCGCCCACCCCCAGCTCAACCGCCTGAAGCGCCCAGGCCACCGCATCGAGACCGGCCGCCCGTCCGCCATCGGCACCAGTATGGGTGAACACCTCCCAACGGGGTGGATATACCCCGGGGATACACTTGGCGTCCATACCCAGAACAATACACTGGCTGCCGAAGCGCTCGGCTGCCCTGGTAATGAAGCTCGGGTCAAGAACCGCCGCCGTGTTGATAGAGACTTTATCGGCGCCCGCTTCCAGCATCCGCCGGATGTCCTCCACGCTACGCAACCCGCCACCCACGGTTAAAGGAATGAACACCTGGTTAGCGGTGCGCTCCACCACGGCCTGCATTATCCCTCGCTCATCGCTGGAAGCGGTGATGTCGTAGAAGACAAGCTCGTCGGCACCCTGCTCGTTGTAAAAGGCGGCCAGCTCCACGGGGTCGCCGGCATCCCGATGGTCACGGAACTTAACACCCTTGACCACTCGCCCGCCTTTGACATCAAGGCAAGGGATAATCCGTTTAGTTAGCATCTACTATCATCTCCCGGATGGTTCGCCGTGGCTCAAACGGTTGCCCGAGGATGCCCACGATGGGTTCGCCGCCCATTGGACTCCAGGCTCTATCCAGCTCGGGACAGACCAGACGGATAGCCGATTCCTCAGACGAAAGGTAGAGCATATCACCCTTTACCCCAACAGTAAGCGGGCGCAATCTAATGCGGTCGGTAAGCCCAATCATCTCGCCACGATGGGCGATAATTATCGTAAACGGTCCGTTTAAGAGCAGACTGCCGTATGTCTGGCGCAGGGTACGCAGTAGTTTCTGTTCCTCTGGCGGACGGCGCTCAATCTCAGCCCAGAAGGGGGGAGCCAAGATATTAGCGGCTATCTCTATCGACAGGTTGTGTTTTCGTATCAGCAGGTCAACGGCATAAGCTATCACCTCGGTGTCCGTCTGCATGGTACACTGATAGCCGAACTGCTCCAGATAACGCCGATTTATGCCATAGGATGAAATCTCACCATTATGAACCACCGTCCAGTCCAGAATACTGAACGGGTGCGCTCCACCCCACCAGCCAGGGGTATTGGTCGGAAACCGCCCATGGGCCGTCCACAGGTAACCCTCATATTCTTCCAGCCCAAAGTATTCGGCTATCTCCTCGGGATAACCCACTCCTTTGAATACCCCCATATCCTTACCACTGGAAAAGACAAAGCTGTCACTTAACCTGGTATTTATCTCCATCACCCTATTGACAACGTAGTCGTCTTCCGATTGATTCGCCGGCTTGTGTTGGTCTACCCTGACGAAGTAACGCCATACCAGCGGCGGATTGACAATTGCCGGTGTCGGTCGGGTCGGCACTTCCTCATCAAGGACCAGGTAAAACCGGTCTCTGAGAAATGCCTCCGTCTCCTGTTGTCCCTGCCGGCTGAGATACATTATGTGCAAGGCGTAGAGGTCGGCATACTCAGGATATAGTCCGTAGATAGCGAATCCACCGCCCAAACCATTCCCCCGCACATGCATATTGGCAATAGCCCGTATGATAGCTTCTCCGGAAAATCTCCCGCCCGTAGTATCCATCATCCCGAATATGGAACAGGCATCAATTACCTTATCATCGTTGTAAGGATTATTAATCTGTCGAATATCTTTCATACTTACATTCCTGTAATAAAAGTCCCTACTCTCCCGCGATTACTTCCTCAGCCTGTTCCATAGAAATTACCGAGGTGTCTGCGATAGCCGACGGTATTTCCAAGTGTGGTCGCCAGATTTCTTCAGGCAAAGAGACCAGACCGAAATCTTCAGCGACCAGAGCTTGCTGGAAAGCTCCGACTTTCACCCTATCCTTCATCAAATTATAAACGATGCCCGACTTCTCGATGTCACCGCTGAAGACCATACCCATTATCAGTCCATCCTTCAGAATAACCTTCTTGCAAGCCTGGCCGTACTTTGCCCTGATTACCTCATAGCTAGCGTCAGGTGGCATCACCATTCCTGCCGAGACAACGTCTAACCCGAAATACTTTAGTGAGTTCATCGCCGTCCCGCCCCGATATTCAGTTGGGATAGCCGCCATATTGAATCCGGCAACCCTGCCCCCAATGTAGGCATTGGGCCAGATAGGAGTGAGCCGGTTCTCCCCGTAGACAAAGTCATAAGCCTCAGCTACGTCACCGCAGGCGTAGACATCAGGGCTGGATGTCGCCATATAGCGGTCGACCATTATGCCACGGTTAACCTTTATCTTAGTATCAGACACAAACTCAGTGCGCGGCCGGACGCCGATAGCTACTATCACCATCTCACAGGGTAGCGAGCGACCATCATCCAGAGTCACGCCGCTAGCTTCACCATCTAAATAGCTACTGACCTTAGCCACCGTATGCCCGGTTATGATTTCAACCCCACCCCGCCTCAGGGTTTCTGCCTCCAGAGCCGACGTTTCTTCATCAAGGATGGTATTTAAAAGCCGTTCCCTCATTTCGACAATGGTAATATCAATCTCCCGCTTTCTCAGCGCTTCGGTAACACTGACCCCGATGAGACCGCCACCGATGACCACGCCCCTCACCTTTCTTGCCTGATGCTGATTCAAGAACTCATCGATTGCCTTGGCGTCATCAAGCTTGGTAAAGGTAAAGACTCCTTTCAGTCCGATACCCTCTATCCCGGGAACGATAGGTACACCGCCCGTAGCCAGCAGTAACCTCTCCCAGATTATTTTTCTGCCGTCATCCAGCTTAATGGTATGTTCATCGCTATTAAGCTGCTCCGCTTTGCGGCCAAGGATAGCCTGGATGTTGTGCTTCTCGTAGAAATCAGACGGACGAAACAGCATCCTCTCCAGGGGGCGCTTTTCGGCCAGATACTCCGAGATAAGTGGCCTGGAGTAAGCCGGATAAGGTTCATCGGAGACTATGGTCATAGTGCCGACTTCATCCACCTGGCGGATAGCTTCGGCCGCCCCGATACCCCCGGCCGAGTTCCCGATAATCAGATATTTTGTCCTCTCTGCCTTTGCCATTGTCTTCCTATCAAAATTTACTTACAGACTACTTAGCCTGGCTGTCAGGGCGAATTTCATAAAATTATCATAGATTTTAAGTCCAATCTCACCGCTCCTTTCCGGATGAAACTGAGTCCCTACCAGGTTACCCCTGGCAATGACGCTACATATCGAAACACCATATTCGGTCTCTCCGACCACCAGCGACTTATCATCCGGCTCGGCGTAATAGCTGTGCACAAAGTAGAAGTTAGCTTCATTCGGCACCCCATCGAAAAGCGGATGAGAAATTTTTTGCCTGACCTGATTCCACCCCATGTGCGGAATCTTTAGCCCCGCGGGAAGCTTACGCACCCGCCCGGGGATAATATCAAGGCACTCGTGCCAGCCGCCTTCTTCCGTGCCGCTAAAAAGAATCTGCAGCCCGAGACAGATACCGAAGAAGGGCCTATCCTCAGCGATGAAGCGGCGAATCGGGCTGACCAAACCTAATTTCTTCAAACTGGCCATGGCATCAGCCGCCGCCCCAACCCCGGGCAGAATAAGCGCCCGGGCGCTGGAGACATCATCGGGATTATTGGTTATCTTCGGCTGGAAACCCAACTTGGTGACGGCATTAACCACGCTGCGCAGATTGCCGGCACCATAGTCAATTATGGTAATCACTTTATGCCCGTCCTTCAACATTTTTGGCATCAAATGTCGACCTCCGTGTATATCAGTGCCTCATTAGGGCAATTAACAACGCATACCGGCATATCGGCTCCCTGGCACAGGTCACATCTAACTGTCTTGCCCTGTTCGGCATCCTGCCTTATAGCCGCGAAGGGACAAACCAGCAGGCAGGTCCAACAACCAACGCACTTCTCTTCATCGACGGTAACCGCCCCACTAATAGGGTCACGGGTAATAGCTCCGGTCAGGCAGGCTTGAGCACAGGGAGCGTCTTCACACTGCTGACAACGTACCGAGAAAGACAGCGCCCCTTTTTCCTCGACACGCACTCTGGGTAAAGGGCGGGGCGATTCTCTTTTGAATGCCTTGATGAAGTCTTTTGACTGCGAATGTTGCCGCTGGCAATGCACCTCACAGAGGTGACAGGCAATACAAGCCTGCTCTTTAATATATATCCTCTTCATCTGTTCGAACCATCCTTTTTACCTGGTGGTGGGCGGTAGTAGGTTGCCACACACCACATTACCATAGCTTGACTAATATGTCAATATCCAGTTACCCTTTCCGGGAAATTTGGTAGGATTGTGACAATACTAAGCAATTCAGCATAGAGTGTGCGAGTTAGTAGCTTACGCCGTCTATTACCCCCGGTGCGGTTTACCTTCGCACTTTTTATCATAGTCCTGAAAGATGGTAATTAGCGGAAAAAATACCGTCCATATTAGCCGCATTGTCTTTATCAATGTGAAGATTATTGTACTAAAACGCACGCATCTTCCCTGGCCTCTTACACCTTAGTATCTTTGCCAGCCTCTACCTTGAAGCAGACCACGTACATAGGCGGCTTGCCCGGCGTGTTGTAGATTATCGGCTAAGATACTGATGAGGCGCACACCGACTGTTGGTAGTGGCTGGTAGCGTGGCTCATCAAGCTCCCGGTCAAGGTCACTATCTGACAAGGTGAGAAAATAGTCCTTCGACCGTGCCAGCACTGCCCGATGGTAGGCAAGCAAGGTCTCGCCGTCTGCTGCAAAAGCGGCCACTTGCTCTGGAGTGTTACCAAAACCAAGGTCTTTAACGTCGGGGGGACGGTTGAATTTAGCATACCATCCAGCTTTAATCCATAGCTGTTCCTCTCCCATGAGAGAAGCGATGTGGTCATCCTGAATACGTGTTAGATGCCAGGTTAACCAGCCAATGCTATTGGTATCGGCACTGGGCTGCCACTTCAAATCATCCAGCGTCAGCCCCTTAAGGACTCTCGCCAACACCTCCAGGGTACGCCCATAACCATCTGTCAACAAAACCCTCCAATCCATTGTTACCCCCCTTTCCCCTATTATAATATAATATTATAATACAATTAATCGCCAAATAGTAGCCAGCAATTTAGGTGGATTGGCCGGTTCTGGCAAGGCCCACTGAAAAGTAGTGACCAGCGAACATTTTATCACAAATCAAGTTAAGGCTAGCAATCAGTTTCATACCGCGTCTGGAGAGTATCATCTTCCAATATGCCAGCACTGCTTGTTTTAGCTTGGTAACCTAGGTTATAATACTTACCAGGCAAATACAAGACATTGCCGTCCTCCCCGAGTCAGGAGCAAGAGAAATGAATTCTAGCCAGGTACGCTCAAAGCTCATTATGGGCATAATAGTAGCTCTGTTCTTCGGTATTGCCCTATTCCTTCGAACCTACTTCCCCTATGACAGGGTCTTCGGCAGTGACTGGATAAAGTTTACCAGCAACGATGCTTACTATCATATGCGCCTGGTTGACAACCTCGTCCATAATTTCCCTCACCTCTCTAGCTTTGACCCCTATTCCATTTACCCTGACGGTGGCGGACCAGGTAACATTCGCTTCTTCGATTGGCTCCTGGCCAGCATTATCTGGGTGATTGGCTGGGGTGCGCCAACCGAGCATACCATCGATGTCGTCGGTGCTTACTTCCCGGCTGTTCTGGGTGCCCTGACCGTTATCCCTGTTTATTTCATCGGCAGAGAGCTATTTGGCCGCTGGGCCGGGGTGCTGGCCGCTGGTCTGATAGCTCTGCTCCCCGGCGAATTCCTGGGACGGTCAATACTCGGCTTTACCGACCATCATGTCGCCGAGACATTGTTCACCACCGTGGCCATCCTCTTCCTGATTCTAGCCATTAAGACGGCGAGTCAAAGACAATTAACCTTCGGCCACCTCAAGCGGCGGGATTGGACAACGAGCCTCAAGCCTGTTATTTACAGCCTGCTTGCCGCCATTTTTCTGGGGGTCTACATCTTCACTTTTCTGGGAGCCCTTCTTTTTATCTTCATCATCTTTGTCTACTTTGTCATCCAGTTCATCATCGACCACCTGAAGGGAAAATCTACCGACTATTTATGCCTGGTTGGCGTTAGCCTCTTCTCGATTACCCTGATTTTTTCATTACTAATTTCCGCCGGCAGAATTTACTCAATTTCGCTGATTACCGCTTTACTGACACTGGCCTCATTGAGCGCCATTTCCCGGCTGATGACGAAGAAGAAAATCAAGCCAGCCTATTATCCATTGACACTGGTTGGATTGGGCATCGCCGGGCTGGGATTATTTTACCTGGTCAGCCCGACTCTCTTAAGTTCGATGCTAAGTCTATTCAGCATCTTCAGGCCGACAGGCGCCTCCCTAACTACTATCGAGACGCAACCCTTCCTCTTCCCGCAAGGCAACCTCTCATTCGCGGTTGCCTCGGGGAATTTCCCGGGTTTATTACCCCACGACCCTAAGGTAACCGGCTTAACTTTTAGAAACATCCTCTCGTTCATGACGACAACATTTTTCCTCAGTTTTATCGCCCTCGGCATTCTAATCTACCTTGTTATCAAGCAAGGTAGTACCGAAAAAACCCTCGTGGTGGTGTGGAGCCTGGTAATAGTGGCAGCTACTCTGGGGCAGCGCCGCTTCGCCTACTATCTGGCCGTCAATGTGGCTCTGCTCATTGGTTATCTGTCATGGCAAGTCCTCAGTCTGGTTGGTTTCAAAGAATTAACCGCCAAAATTGTAGAAACACCCAGAAAAGCGGCCGGGAGAAGAGCCAGCCCGAAAAAGAGCGGCTTCGATATCACCCTCAGCCGGACAGTGGCCGTTTTAGAAGTGCTCATCCTCTTTTTTGTCATCTTCTTCTGGAATATTCAACCGGCAATTGAAACTGCCCGTCGAGCACGCTTTGCTCCCAGTGATGCCTGGCTTAGTGCTCTCTCTTGGATGAAGGAAAATACTCCTGAGCCCTTTGACAATCCTGATTTTTATTATCAGCTAGAGGCAAGTCATAATTATCGTTCCCGGGACTGGCTGGAGAGAAGTGTCCCCAACCCTTCTGGCGACCCGGATTTCTATTCTCAACTGGCAGCAAAGCATAAATATCCCGAATCTGCCTATGGCGTGGTCGCCTGGTGGGATTATGGCTACTGGATTACCCGTGTTGCCCACCGTATACCGGTGGCAAATCCCAGTCAAGACCCCAAGGGTATAATCCCAGTAGCTTCCTTCTTTACCTCCCAGGATGAAAAGTCAGCCAAAGTAATAATAGGGGAATTGGACTCACCATACATAATTATTGACTCCGAGACAGCTGTCAGCAAATTCTGGGCAATTACCGTGTGGGCAGGCAAGGAGCAGACTGAATTTTTTGAGGTTTTATTGGTGCCGGAGGAAAATCGTCTGGTAGCCAAGTCCTTTATCTACCCGGGATATTACCGTTCATTATCTACCAGGCTCTATAACTTTGACGGCAAAGCGGTAACCCCAGAAGGCACACTGGTAATTTCCTACGAGGAAAGAACGACCCAGGGAGGTGAGCCTATTAAGATAGTTACTGATTCTCAGACGTTCCCCAGTTACGAAGAGGCCGAAGCCTACCTCTCAAACCAGGAGTCAGGCAATCATCAAATAGTCGGTACTAACCCCTTTATCAGCCCGGTACCGCTAGAAGCGCTGGAAAACTACAAGCTGATTTATGGCTCCGATGACACATTGACAGTGCCAGATGCGGGGACAGTGCCGGCCGTAAAAATATTTGAATATCTCGATTAAGCCCCCGGGAACAGTTACCATCATTACCTCTCTAGTATTGGGGGCATGGTTCCTGGCTCGTTCAGCCTTCTGTCATTGCCGCTCCGCTCTTATGGTTTTGCGACAAACGAAAGCCAGAATCTGGAGTAATTATCTTTGACCCCCAGGAAAACGAAAACGCCCTGGATTCCTCAGGACGTGTGTTGGGTTTGGTGGAGGCGGGGGAGAATCGAACTCACGATAACCATTTAAGGTGTGCGTCAGCATTTCTGCAAACAAGGGAGCGTATTCCGGCTTTGGTTCAACAGTAACCAGAGCATCTCCGTCGATGCTTATTTTGTTAAAAACTTCTTGCACCAAAGACTCTCTTTGCTTGTTCGTCACTCCAGGATGTTGCCAAAGAGCTGGCATTTCATTTAGTAATTGGGCGGCTCTCTCCATGTTAGGCATTTCGATAGGCGTAGTATCAGGAGTAAGAGTCTTGATCTGACGTTCCAGGTCGGCCTTTTCGCGCCTGTAGTCACCGTCGGAAATATCACCCCATAAATGCTGTTTACGTAAATTTTCCAGAACTTTGCTTAACCTGTTGGCTTGATCCTGATTAGCTTTGTTCTCAGTGACACCACCATTCAAGATAACTGCCATAACCCTGGTCTTCCACCCTTTATCCAGATTAACATATGCCAGAACTCGTTCCGCAAATTCTCGGTTCAAGGAATCTACAGACCGTGACTTCGGCATTATATTGCACTGTTTCCCATGTGAGTGGCGCTCATGAATTAATCGTAATTTTGTGGTATCTTTGTAATACACAGCCTCGCCATGGTAGGAATTGCCGCAATGATGACATTTCAAAACATGAGAGAAAGGGTAGTCATGATTTTCCCTTCGCGGACGGCCTGTGGTCTGATTGGTTCGTTCCTTTTTGATTATCTGACACCGCAGCCATAACTGATGGACATCTTCGGGCACCTTATGGGAACCATTGATTATCTGTTCATCAGGAAGCCCTTGGTGATAGACTACTTTGCCTTCGTAAAACCGATTACTAAGAATATCCCGGAGATTGTATCCGGTAAAGAATCTGCCGTTTTGTGTTCTGTAACCATCGGCATTTAGATGATTTGCCACCTCTCTATAGGAATAATCTCCGGTAGCATATTCTTTCAATGCCATGAATAAGATCGGTATCGTGGCAGGATCCGGCACTTTATGCTCACGTGTACCTGCTTTTAACTCGCTCTTAAAACCCAATGGGGACGGACCAACATGTAACCCGCTTTCCGCTTTGCGTACCAGTCCTTCTGTTATATATCGAGATAGATTGCGGCTATAGCCTTCATCCATGGTCTCATTGATCCGTTCAGAAAGAAAATCGCGGTCACTGCCTGAGATAATCCCCTGGCTTACGAAGACTACAGTTTTACCTAAAAGCTTTAGTTCTTCTTTGTACCTGATACATTCCGCCTGATTGCGGCCAAAACGTGAAGTATGGTCAACCAGTAGCACGTCAAACCTGTCCAATCGGGCATCCTCAATGATCTGCTGGAATTGAGTGCGTTTTTCCACACTTCTGCCGCTGACAAACTCGGATAGGGAAGCCGTTCGCCACCAATGCGTGTTCACCACACACACGCCTGTGCCGGCCGGACACGACCAGTTCCCCCTGGAACTTGTGCGGCAGGTCCTAGGAGAAGAATATACTGCTGCCGTTGAAGCCATCAGATGCTGTACGCCGGGAGTTCTCAATATGACGCACACGGCGCTCTTCTTTTCCCGTTACATCAACGGAGTCTCCATGCGCCATGAGGAAATTTCTCAGACCATGTTTCCTAGCTATCCCATCAACTCCATTACCAACGGTGTGCATGCGACCACCTGGACATCAGCGCCTTTCCATCGGCTCTATGATAAATACCTTCCTGAATGGTATCGGGACAACCTCTACCAGCGGTATGCGATAAGCATCCCACTGGATGAAATTCGGCGGGCCCATGCTGAGGCAAAGAAAGAATTGTTGACTGAGGTAGAGCGGCGGACTGGCGTCCGTTTGTCTCCCGATGTGATGACCATTGGATTCGCCCGCCGCGCTACACCGTACAAAAGAGCGGACCTGTTACTATCTGACTTGGTGCGTCTTAAAAGGATAGCACGCGAAATTGGCCCTCTGCAGTTAATCTATGGGGGAAAAGCTCATCCTCAAGATGAAGGTGGAAAGACCCTCATCCGCCGCGTCTTTGAAGCGGCCACCCCCGTAGCGGACACGATCCCGACAGTATATCTCGAGGAATACGATATAGCCGTGGCTAAGTACCTCTGTGCCGGCGTTGACCTCTGGCTGAATACACCCCAGAAGCCCCAGAAGGCCTCCGGAACAAGCGGTATGAAGGCAGCACTAAATGGGGTGCCTAGCCTTAGTGTGCTCGACGGATGGTGGATTGAGGGACACCTTGAAGGTGTAACTGGCTGGTCAATTGGTGAGGATTGGCAGGGCGAGAGCAATACTACGGTGGAAGCCGTTTCTCTTTATGAAAAGTTGGAAAATGTAGTTCTGCCTCTCTTTTACAAGAAACCTGATGCCTATGCTACAATTATGCGCTCGACCATAGCCGTGAATGGCTCTTTCTTCAATGTCACACGCATGGTTGCCCAATATGCTCGGAATGCCTACCATTTCGATTAGTTACGATGCTAATGAAGGCAACAAGAAGAGACAATGAAAAGAATCGATATTGACCCAATGCTTGTCATAATTGGTCCGTTCTCGCCGTTCTCTATTCTCTATGAAGAAGGTCAAATAACCAGATGAACAAATCTGAATATAAACCCATAGGCTAGGCGCCAAAACACTGGCATGATATTGGGGTAATATGATATAAACTTAACTAGAGAAGGAGGAATTTGGAATGTTAGCTGTTGGGATGATACGTGGTCAACCTGGCGTGCATGCCTTTGAGTTGCCAATGCCTGAGATAAAACGACCCGATGATGTACTGATAAAAGTAAAAGAGGTGAGCCCGGATGGTACCGATTTTAACATACTCCGCTACAATTTACAGGACATTGCCGATGGTCAAAATGAGATAGCACTGGGGCATGAAATGGTGGGTATAGTGGAAGAGGTAGGAAGTGGAGTAAAATCGCTTGTCCCTGGCGATGCTGTGACCATGACAGTGCGCCGGGGCTGCGGACAGTGTCAGCCATGCCTGCATAACCAGAGCGACATGTGCATGACTGGCTTGTTTACCGAGAGGGGTATCCACAAGCTGGACGGTTTCCTGACCCAGTTCGTGGTTGACCAGGAACAGTATATAGTCAAGGTGCCGCCTCACCTGGTCAAGCTGGCGGTGCTTACCGAACCGCTGAGTATCGTGGAAAAAGGTATAGAACAGATAAGAACTATCCAGTCCCGTTTTCCCTGGACCTGCGTTCACCCGGAGCATAGCTTCTTCTCCGAGAACTGGGGTGGGTGCAAATCAGCCCTGGTCGTTGGTGCCGGTCCTCTTGGTCTTTTGGCTACCGCATTACTCAGACTGGCCGGTGTAAATACATTTACCTCCAACTTAGTATCCGAAGATAGTCCCAAGGCACACCTGGTAAAGCAGATGGGCGCTAATTATATTAATAATAGCAATGTTGAGCCAAAAGAGCTGGTGGAGCGTTACTGCGCAGCCGGTAATCTGGACATAATATTTGAGGCATCTGGGGCTGCCGATACTGCTCTGGAGCTAATCAATTGCATGCGCCGCAGCAGCATCTACGTAATGACCGGTATACCGAGAGGAGACCTCATTATGCAGGTTGATGCCGCTCAATTGGTGCGCCAACTGGTGCGTCAGAACCAGGTACTGGTGGGTAGCGTTAATTCTAATCGTAGTCATTTTGAGATGGCTCTGAGAGATATGGGAGAGGTTGATTCCCGTTTTAACGGGGTGTTGCAGGCAATGCTCACTCATCGCTACCGCCTGGAAGAGTACGAAAAGGTATTCGAGCCCCGCGGTCCAGAGCATGTTAAGACAGTGATTGAGGTAGAAGCATGGAGCTAGGCTGTCTTTGATATGACATCTAGGCATGTCCGGCAACTAGGTAACACATCAACGAAGGAGTTTTAAGATGACAGGTAGGTCCGGGGCAAACTGGATTGACATCACCGTTCCGCTGAGAGACGGAATGATACACTGGCCTAGCGACCCCCCGGTTAACATTAACCGGGTCAAGAATATGGAACAGGGAGATACGGCAAACCTCTCGGTGATTTCGATGGGGGCTCATTCGGGAACGCATGTGGATGCCCCGCTTCACTTTATTCAAAATAGTAGTGGTGTCGATGAGGTGCCGTTAGAGCATATCGTCGGCAGGGCACGGGTTATTGAAATTATAGATGCTAATTCGATTAAACCTGACGAGCTTATGCGGCATCGTATTCGTCGCGGTGAGCGCATTTTGTTCAAGACGCGAAACTCTCTACATGTCTGGCAGACGAATCAATTTATTGAGGATTTTGTGTTCATCTCAGATGATGCCGCCCGGTTTCTGGTAGATCGGAGGGTGAGAGTAGTCGGTGTCGATTACTTATCTGTTGGGAGCTACAGACACGGTGGTACTGACGTACATAGAATACTTCTCTCCGGGGGAGTATGGATTATCGAGGGGCTTGATTTGTCTCTTGTGGTCCCAGGCAGGTATTATCTGGTATGTCTACCACTGAGATTGGTTCAAGGAGATGGAGCTCCTGCTCGTGCTATTCTCAGACTGATACCATCGTCTGAAACCCAGCCAGGTGACACTTTATAGCAGAACAAGAGGGAGCCGAGCATGAGGAGCTGGGCGTAACTGCCCACCATATAGTGGATAAGCAGTGGCTGCTGCAGAGGAGAAAGATATGAAACTGCGTGTAGCGATAGGGGCCGACCACGGTGGTTTTTCCCTGAAAAATGAGTTGATTGCTTGCCTGGGTGCCAGGTATGACATATTAGACCTGGGAGCGCATCGGTTTGACGCCGATGATGACTATCCCGATTTTGCGGAGAATGTTTCCCGGGCGGTCATCTCAGGGAAAGTTGAACGAGGAGTGCTGGTATGTGGCAGCGGCGTAGGCGCCTGCGTAGCTGCTAACAAAGTACCCGGCATTCGTGCCTGCCTTTGTCACGATACCTATTCAGCGCATCAGGGCGTTGAGCATGATGACATGAATGTGCTCTGCCTGGGAGCACGCGTTATCGGTTTTGAGCTAGTCGTAGAGTTGGTAGTGGCCTTCCTTGAAGCCAGCTTCTCCGGCGAGGAGCGACATCGTCGCCGCATAGCCAAGCTCCTGAATCTTGAGCGCGGAGCTTTACAGGGAAACAAAGAGGGTGATGAAGGAGGAATCAAATGACAAACCGTATCCAGGAAGCCCGACGTCTGAGACAATCGATATGGCTTGATTTCATTAGCCGGGGACTGATTGCCAGTGGTCAACTCAAGAAACTGGTCGAAGAAGGAGTCTGCGGCATGACCAGTAATCCCACCATCTTTCATAAAGCAATAACTTCGGGCGCTGATTACGATGAAGCCATACGGGATATTCTTAACTCTGACCCTGATATTGATACCAGAACTCTCTATGACCGCCTGGTGGTAAAAGATATCCGGTTGGCAACGGACGTATTGCGCCCTCTTTATGAGCAGGCTGATGGCGCTGATGGACTGGTCAGTCTGGAGCCGCCGGCGCAGCTTTCCTATGACACCGAGGGCACTATTGCCGAGGCGAGGCGCCTGTGGCAGCTGGTCGACCGTCCCAATGTAATGATAAAAATCTCGGCCACTCCAGAGGGTATACCTGCCGTAGAGAAATTGATTGCCGAAGGGCTTAACATTAATGTAACCCTGATGTTTTCCCTGAAGCATTATGAGGATGTTGCCCAAGCTTATATCCGGGGCATAAGGCGGAGTTCAAATCCACAGGGGGTGGCTTCGGTAGCTTCCTTCTTCGTCAGCCGGGTTGACACCTACGTGGACAGGGAGCTGGAAAAAATCGGCACAGAAGAGGCCTTAGCCCTGCGGGGAAAGGTTGCTATTGCCAATTCCAAACTCGTCTATCGTCGCTTCAGTCGGTTATTTCACGGCGAGGAATTCGCTGCTCAGCGACAGCGTGGCGCCCGAGTCCAGCGCGTCCTTTGGGGCAGCACCGGCACCAAGAATCCAGCCTACTCTGATGTCCTCTATGTGGACGAACTTATCGGGCCGGATACCGTCAATACCCTGCCATTAGAGACTCTGGAAGCCTTTCTTGACCACGGCCGGGTACGCCGGACTCTGGACGAAGGACTGGAGGAGGCAGAGGAAGTTCTATCTAGCCTGAAGGGGCTTGGAGTGAATCTGGATGACATCACAGAGCAGTTGCAAAGGGACGGCGTCAAAGCCTTTGCCGATTCCTTTGACAAGCTTCTAGCGGGCATAGAGGAAAAGAAAAGGCGGCTCCTGACAAAGGAGCATATCCATCCTGGTGTTGACATCGGGGAGTATATTTCTGATGTGGAAGCTGCGCTGGAGGAACTTTCCCGCCGGGAGGTGGTGAAGAGGATATGGGGAAAGGACCATACTGTCTGGAAGGATGACCCCGCAGAGATAACCGACCGCCTGGGGTGGCTTACGGTTATAGACCAGATGCAGGAGATGGTGCCTTCTTTGCAGCTCTTTGCTAAAGAGGTAAGGGAAGCTGGTTTCCAAAATGTGCTGCTGCTGGGCATGGGCGGGAGCAGCCTTGGCCCCGAGGTGCTGAGCCAGACTCTGGGCAGCGCTCCCGGGTTCCCCAAGCTTACGGTACTGGAAGCTGGGTCCTGCATCGTTCCGGTCCGGATAGGTGAGGTAACGGATGCCATCGAACCCCTGGATACTCTGCTCATCCTTTCCTCCAAGTCAGGTACCACCATAGAACCTCTGTCTATTTTTGATTTCTTCAGGAACCTGGTGGAGTCGGCACTAAGCAAAGATAAGGTGGGAGAGAACTTCGTTGCCATTACTGACCCCGGGTCACCTCTTGCCGTCCTGGCGGAGAAAGCCGGTTTTGGCAACCTGTTCCTCAATCCCCCTGACATCGGCGGCCGTTACTCTGTCTTATCTGGATTTGGCATGGTACCAGCAGCGGCCATAGGGGCTGACATTGCCGCTCTGCTGGACCGGGCGGATTGCATGAAAGAGAGCACCTTGTCCTGTGTGCCCGTTCACGATAACGATGCTGCTTGGCTGGGAGCGTGCATCGGCGCTATGGCTCTCAAGGGACGGGACAAGCTGACCCTCATCACGTCATCGGCCGTCGCCAGCTTCGGGATCTGGGTGGAGCAGCTCCTAGCTGAGAGTACCGGCAAAGAGGGGAAGGGTATTATACCCATAGTGGGTGAGCCTCTGCTGGACTCGTCCTGTTACGGCAGCGACCGATTATTCATCTACCTGCGCCTTAAGGAAGATGATAACTCGGATGCAGATAAAGCCGTCGAAAAGCTAAAATCCTCGGGGCAACCGGTGATAACTTTGGAGATGCGGGATAAGTATGACCTGGGCGGCGAGTTCTTCCGCTGGGAGTTCGCCACAGCGGTGGCTGGTGCGGTTCTGGGCATTCATCCCTTCAATCAGCCCGACGTCCAGAGTGCAAAGGACGCCACTCAGCGCATATTACAGGAGTACTTGTCCTCAGGACAGCACCCGCAGATGGAGACCACTGGGTCTATAAAAGAGCTGCTCGCTGAGGCACAAGAAGGCAGATATCTTAGCATTATGGCCTACGTCTGCCAGTCCTCTGAGAGGGATCAGGCTTTCGGCGAACTCCGCCGAAAAGTAATGGAGCGTTATTGCATTGCTACTACACTGGGGTATGGCCCCCGTTTTTTGCATTCTACCGGGCAGTTGCATAAAGGCGGGCCCAAGACTGGCTTATTTCTCCAGATTACTGCTGGCCATGAAGAGGACATTCTCATACCCGGAAAGCCTTATACCTTCGGAGTAGTAGCCGATGCGCAGGCTATGGGTGATTTCCAAGCATTGCAATCTCGGGGGCAGCGCGTGATTAGGGTACACTTCAGCCGATGTAGCGTCGGTGATATTTCAGGGCTTATCAATGAACTAACATAGTGCGTCATTAGCCTTGGGAGATGACTCGCATGAAGCCAGCGAAGGGGAAAGGAGAGTGTCAGGTATGGAAATAGGCATGATTGGCCTGGGCCGTATGGGGTCCGGCATGACTGTGCGCCTTATCCATAGGGGCCATCGCGTGCTGGTCTATGACATTTCAAGAGAGGTGGTGGAATCTACGGCGCAGAGCGGGGCGGTGGGCACGGACTCCATAGCCGACCTTACGGGGAAACTGGCTAGACCCCGCTGTGTCTGGGTCATGGTGCCAGCAGGTGATGCCACTGAGCGTGCTATCAATGACCTGGCACAAGAATTATCTTCAGGTGACATCGTAATTGATGGCGGCAACTCCTATTACAAAGACACTGTGCGGCGAGCGGCGGCTTTGTCTCAAAAGGGAGTAAGTATGCTGGACGCCGGTGTCAGCGGCGGGATATGGGGGCTCAAAGAGGGCTACTGCCTGATGGTGGGGGGTGACATTGGGGCATTCCGCCATCTTGAGCCAATCTTCCAGACACTGGCTCCATCGCCCGAGCACGGGTATGGGCATGTGGGTCCCAGCGGAGCTGGGCACTTTGTTAAGATGGTCCACAATGGCATCGAATACGGGCTGATGCAAGCCTACGCAGAGGGGTTTGAGTTAATGCAGGCAAAGAGTGAATTCAACCTTGACCTGCACCAGATAGCTGAAATCTGGCGTTATGGCAGTGTCATTCGCTCGTGGTTACTTGAACTGACGGTGGCGGCATTGAAGGATGACCCGGCATTAGAGGGCATCCTGTCATATGTCGAAGATTCCGGTGAAGGGCGCTGGACGGTGGAGGAATCAATAGAACTTGGTATACCTCTGCCGGTTATCACCCAGGCGCTCCAGATGCGGTTCAGGTCACGGCAGGAGCAGCCATTCGGAGCTAAACTGCTGGCTGCTTTAAGGCAGCAATTCGGAGGACATACGGTTAGGAAAAACGAATAACACTCTTAAAGTGAAGAGAAGATATGAAGAAAAAAGATGAGGCTGTGTAGTTGGGAATGCCTAATTCTTTTGGGGGCGTTATTCTCTTACCAAATGTAGCTGACACAGATTAATCAACCAGTAGGAGGTTTATATGGCTAGGAAGAGCGCTTATCCCCCACACCCGAGACGAATTACCCTTGAGTATAACCTGATAACGGAACATATATATCTGGGGACAAACCAGTGCTGCCGGGCCCATTTCGAGGAATCTTTGCTAAAGGCGGGGGTCATGGCAGATATTTCATTGGAACATGAGCACCTGGATACTCCGTTTGGCGTGGATTTCTTTTTATGGCTGCCGGTGGTGGATAAGCAGCCCCCGAGTCAACAACAACTTCTCGTTGGCGCAAGAACAATCAAGGACTTGGTCGACAACAATATCAAGGTATATGTGCACTGCAAAAGAGGGCACCAAAGAGGTCCGACGCTGGTTGCCGCTTACTTCATTCTTGAAGGGTTGGGGCCGCGCAGCGCCATTAAAAGAGTGCGAGACAAGAGGATGATTCATTTAACACGAGGACAGATGAAAGCTCTATCCGAGTTTAGCAGGCTGGTAGCTCACAAATGAGGTAACACAAGGTGCGTCACTATTAATTGATATTGCTGAATCTAATGCGGTCTCAACCAATGATGAAAGCATTCATGAAACCGTCAACCTCCAGTTTAATCTGAGGATCATACCGGACGATTATCTAATAACATATTGCTTGAGAATAGGGGGTATAAGTAGTACTATGTGAGCATGAGTTAAGCGATTCAGACCTTTGAAAACGGTAATCAGTTATAATTAACTGCTCATATTGGTTAAATTAATTCTAAGAGGCTGCGATTTGGAAAAAGTTACCGAGATAAAGAAACTACAATTAATCGCAAACAAAATAAGGCAAGACATCATTAAATCTCTGACAGAAGCCGGTTCAGGGCATTCGGCGGGACCGCTCGGGATGGCCGACATCTTCACTGTACTCTATTTTAATATAATGAGACACGACTCCCATAATCCGACCTGGAGCCGCAGGGATTACCTGCTTCTCTCTAATGGACATAAATGGACATATCTGCCCTGTTCTCTATGCCACCATGGCGAATGCCAGCGTTGTGGCTAAGGCTAAATAAGCCGCAGCGACGACCCCTAAAGCCATTCCCTGCCCAAAGTTCAACTGGCTTTTTGTCTCGGCAGCATGGCTTGCCTCAGTAATCGTTTCTACCAGAGGCGCGTAAGAATGTAATTCTTGTCTCACATCAGCTCCTTCTGCTCATACCTCAGCCGGGAGTCGGCTAAAGCTCCGCCTTTCCGGTACGTACTGTGTAAACTTTCTCAACCTGTGTCACAAATATCTTGCCGTCTCCGGGATTGCCGCTGAAAGCGGATTTTTCAATAGTCCGCATAGCTTCCTCCATCCTGTCATCATGGACGACTACCATTAAGAGGCACTTGGCGAGTCCTTCGTAGACCTGGTTTCCCAATTGAATACCCTGCTGTTTGCCGCGCCCTATCACTTCCCACTTGGTTAAAGCTGGGAAGCCGACCTTCGCCAGGGCAGTAGTAACCACCGACTCTTTCTCCGGTCTGATTATGGCTCGAATCATTTTCAATTTATTGAGTCCTCAGTGCGGATCGACGCCGAAAACACGGGGACCATTAAGACACGCTTTTCTCCGACACGTGGCCGTCTGACCCGATACAAGACATCCAGGTTCTCCAGAACCGAGGGAACAACTTCGTTTAGCTGGGACACCGGCAAGAGTTCCACAATTCGTTCACCGGGTTTAGGGTCAATACCGCTCCGGCCTCCGACGAAGATGCTGACTGCTTCCGTAACCTCTTCGTTTAGCCGGGTTTTTACGCCCTGGAAACCAATATCGGCCGCCTGGTGATTACCGCAACCCGCAGAGCACCCTGACCAGTGCATGGTAACTGGTGGAGCGAGGGGAAACCGCCTGGACATTTCCTCGGCCAAACGCAGGCCGATGTCTTTAGTTTCGATTTGCGCCAGCTTGCAGTAATCTGTACCCGTGCAGGTGACCAGTCCTCTCAGAAAGGGATGCGGGTTAGGGGAGAAGTGGTGGAGGATGGGTTCGGAGAGAAGCCAGGAAAGTCTTACTTCCGGCACGTTGACCAGTATCACGTTCTGGTCGGTGGTAAGTCTCAGGTGACCGCTGCTATAGCCTTCCGCCAGATATGCCAGTTCATCAACTTGTTTGCAGGAGAGACGTCCGGCTGGAACGCAAAGGCCTACGGAGACCATTCCGGATTGCTTCTGGGGGTGAATGCCCAGATGGTCTGCTCTGCCCGGGAATCGGGTGTCTCGCTGAGCCTTTTCGAAAACCCGACCGTAACGTTCTTGTAAAACATCTCTAAAGCGCTCGATTCCCCATTCTTCGATGAGAAAGAACAGACGGCTCCGTGTGCGCTGGTCGCGAAAACCTTCATCACGGAAGAGTGCGACCACCTCGGTAGCCAGTCGGGCGGCTTCTTGGGGCTCCACAAAAACATCCAGCGATTGCGCTATTTTCATTCCGCCGGAACCCATCTTGCCTCCCACCGCCACATTGAATCCCGGAGTGCCATCGGTTTCTCTTAGCGCCGGCGTCATGGCCAAGTCTTGAGTCTCCGCATGGATACAGTTCTCGGTGCAGCCGGTAATGGCCACGTTAAACTTACGGGGCAAGTTTGAGAAGGCTCTGTTACCAAGGAAGATACGCGTGAATTCGGCGCCTACCGGTGAGGCGTCAAATAACTCCTTGTCGGAAAGGCCTGCCAAAGGGCAACAGATAATATTTCTCACATTGTCCTGACCAGTCTGCAGACTGGTCAGATTGACTTCTCGCAGTGCCTCCAATATCTCAGATACGCCCCGCATCTTAACAGCGCGTAACTCTATCTGCTGGCGGGTGGTAATGTCCAATATGCCATTGCCGAGCTGGCGGGATAGGGCGGCGAGCAGGTGGAGTTGGGCTGCCGAGGCCTGGCCATTAGTGATACGGATACGCATCATGAATTGTCCCGGGGTAGGTTCACAGAAGAATGTGCCTATCCACTTGAGCCTCTCCCTATCACCCGGGTCAAGGGTTTCCCAGCCGCCATGATGCACCGCCAGTTCCCCGATGTCCTGGATAATGTCCAGCCCGTCTTTTTCTTTCTTATATGTTTCAATCGGGTTATTCCACATTTCCATCTACACCGTCCAGTTGGCAAACGAAAATTTTGCCGTCGCCATAAGAGGAAGTACCGTTAGTACGAATGATAGCCTCTACTAAAGTAGCCACTTTTTCTTCCGGGACGAGCCAGGTGAGCATCCGCTTAGGTAAGAACTGGACAATAGCCTCGGACTGCTGTCCTGCTACCGGTCTCAGGTAACGCAGCCCAGCTTGCTGTCCTCGTCCCAGCACCCGCTGCTGCATAATCTCTTCTATTCCAAGCTCCATCACGGCCTCGATGGTCGGGAGATGCTTCTCCGGCCTGATAATGGCAATTATCTCCTTCATTTGAATATCCTCAGTAAGTGCCCTCCGCTTGATATATCCAGAATAATTAAAAAATGTGTCGGTGGTGTTTCATTAATGTTAAGATTGTGTTACAGGACTGGCCAGTTGAATCTAAGCTGCAGTAACATAGAAAAACTCGGCCGACGGAGTATCTCTTCACGCGGTAGATATTGTCGAGGTTTGAACGAATTACCTCTCTGGGAACACTGAGATAAGGCTTAAGGTAACAATATAGTAATTTGTGACCTCTGAAGAAGAGCGAGTCAACTTGAGGGCGTGAAAGAGTGTTGTGGCAGGGTAATACCCTGGGTGATTGGCTTCAAAAAAGTGGGACGAGGAACACTCAAGTTGT
>JACQGQ010000089.1 GCA_016199495.1 Chloroflexota bacterium | reverse complement strand
TCTCGCCAAAATAGTCCACTCGGCTGATGTCGCCACTGACATCGACAAAGACCCGATAGCACGCGGACTGGATGCTGTCGCTGTCGGTTATGGCCTACGCTATCCTAACGACGAAGAGAACCTGGAATACCAGTTTGAGGTCTATGACGCACTCTACGCCTGGTGCCGCCTTCAGGTAGCAAAGGGCTAGTAAATCCCGCTAACCTATCAGTAAGAGGTGCCCAGCGGTGCCGAGAGTAGGACAAAAGTAACTGTTGCAATACCGGTATTAAGTGTTTCTTCTCAAACAAGAGTTCGGGAACTGTCCCCAACCAAAAGAGCCTTCAATTCCGACATCAGTCATCTCATCGGGAGGGTTGCCAGGTTGGCGAGTAAAGCTTTAATAGGAAAGTCTTTTCTACTTCTGTAATCGGGAAATATCTTTCCACACTAGACTGCCAAGCATCTGGACGGCACGGTGCTGGCCGGCCACACATGAGTTTTGTCGGGTCGTTGTTGTGCCCCAGACCTATGGCGTGACCCAGTTCATGGGCAATAACGTTACGTGCCACATTAGGGAGACTGAGTGGGGGCGTTTGAGAGTCACGGATGCCAACCATAACTCGTGCCGTGGGACCGGGAGCCGTCGAGAAAGAGACGAAGTCTCCGTCAGACAATGCGATTATTAAATCTCCAGGCATTCTCCTGACGCTCTCTGGGAACAGAGGTCCAGTCTGGCCTTCTAGAGTAGCTGAGCTCTTTGCCGTAAGATAGTCTATCGGCACCAGTTCTGTAGTGTGGGTCACTGTGCCTAATCGGAATGGTGTCCCTAACTCAGCAAGCTGCTGATTCCAGAAATCTACGGCTTCCCGGGCTAACTGAATTCGGGGGTCGTCAGCACGGGCCGATATTGTAACGCTAGGAATCTTAGTCCACGGTCTCTCTGGGACCGGGTAGTAGATTATCTCGGATGCTGTTGGCGTGGGCACAGGAGTAGGTGTAGGTGTTGGTGTTGGTACTGGGGTCGGGACGGATGCTGGTGGAGGAGTGGGTGTTGGTAGTGGAGGCACCGGGGTGGGTGCCGTTGGCGTGGGCACAGGCGTAGGCGTGGGTGTTGGCGTGGGAGCAGTCATCTTTGCCGGGCCGCAAGAGACCATCAGTAACACGGCCACCAGGAGAATACTTACGGAAAACCAGGCCATTTTTCTCTTCATTTCTTCCCCCCTATTTAATTGCAGTTAGCTACTTTTGGATGGTAAAAATGGTAAAAGATGTTATTACCGCATCAAAAATAGGGCTCATCATATCCCGGACTGATTTCCGCCAGCAAATTAGCCTTACTTTTTCACCGTAAATGAATTAATTACCCTGTCAAATAATGGGCTTATTATGTCCCACAATTTGGCATATGTTTCGGCGTTGATTACAATGGCTTGATCGCCAGTAAGAATAAATATCAGGCGGGATTTTACACCGGACCCAATCTCCGTAACAACGTCGGCAGCAGTGACGCCATTGGGCAAAGATATAAGCCCGCGCGATATGACAACCATCGTTTGTCCCTGTTCTTTAAAGAAACCCTCGCGCAAAGTAAGCCAGTTGTCAACATAATTAGGTAGAGAAATAGAAGCATAATCGCCGAAAATGGAATTCAAGGCAATTTGAGCTAAGTTCCCCGAACCTCCACCAATAATTACGTAAGCGGGGTTCGAACTACTGATTTGTAATGTGCTCGGATGGGTAACAGACCATCCGTATACAGGGTTAACATACTGATACCAGGTCACTGTGAGAGTGGGTGGGGGCGAAGGTTTAGGCAGCGGTGGTGCCTTCACCACAAAAGTACCGGATAACTCACCGACGGTGACGGCATAGATTTTGGCGGTAGCTTTGGAGGTGGTGAAGGTGACTCTCTGGCTGGTACCACCATTTAGAGTGACCTTTTCCGTGGCCTCTACCATATCGTCTATCTTGAGGGTGACATCGTAAGTACCAGGCAGTTCCCCTATGTTGGTGACGAGCACTTCAGTAGTTACCGAGGAGCCGGTCGTTACCTCCCCCGGGATGATGGTGAGCCCGCTGAGGGTGAAGGTGGCCGGTCTTGGCTCCGGTTTGGGTGGTGGCGGACTTGGTACCGCCGGCGGACCTGGTGCGACTGGGGTTAGTGCAGACTTTTGCTGCCGGCAACCAATGACCGAGATAAGTGAAAACAAGAGAAGCAGGGTTACAATAAGTAACAAAACCACCTTCTTCATCGTAACATCTCCTGACCCTAAGATTAAACCTATCATACTAGGCTCTGATTGGTTCAGTCGTTTTCGGACAAATCGATGGTACCAAAATGCTATAACTCCCCTCAGAACTTGTCAAGTCCTTGCCGCCCTATCGCTCCGGCGCCTCGTTCACTACCCCCGGTGCTGGGGCTCCGTTCACAAGTCTAATTTCTTTCTTGTTTCTTTCTTGCCAATTCATCTATCAGAAACCAACTATGTTGCTCACCGTGCCCGACGCCTATAGCTAGCTTAGCTTTGCTGCTAGAGCAAGTTGGATTTGAACTTTAGTTGGCGCTTAAGAGGGCGGTAGCCCTCTCTTTTTTATCTTCCCCCTCTCCTTACAAGGAGAGGGGGATTAAGGGATGGGGTTAAAAGACTAATGATGCCGAAGGTATTGGCTTTGCCATAGAGAGGTTTCAAACTACTAGCGACGTTGTCGAAGAGCTAATATCAAGAGGAAGGGTGATGCTGTTTCTATACTAGGCTTCCCGGTTCAGGTTAGCCAGAAATTCAGCGTTGGTTTTTGTCCTTTTCAGGCGGTCAAGAACCCGTTCGGTGGCTTCAGCGAAGTTGACTGAGTCGGAAGAAATCATCGATGCCATGCGCCGCAGTAGCCAGACCTGCTTTAAGGTATCTTCATCCAGCAGTAGCTCCTCCCGCCTGGTGCCACTGCGCGGAATATCTATTGCCGGGAAGATACGGCGCTCAGCCAGCCGGCGGTCAAGGTGGACCTCCATATTGCCCGTCCCCTTAAACTCCTCATAGATGAGGTCATCCATGCGGCTGCCGGTATCAACGATACAGGTGGCGATGATTGTCAGGCTACCACCCTCAGCCGTGTTGCGGGCAGCACCGAAGAAGTGTTTGGCGGGATAGAGGGCCGCCGGGTCAATGCCACCGGATAGGGTGCGACCACTGGAGGGCATCGCCAGGTTGTATGACCTGGTGAGACGAGTAATGCCATCAAGGAGAATAAGCACATCCTTACCACTTTCCACCATACGCTTGGCTCTATCCAGGGCTAGCTCAGCGACACGGGTGTGCTCCTCCACCGGTTGGTCAAAGGTGGCACTTATCACCTCACCCCTGACGGAGCGCTTCATGTCAGTAACCTCCTCCGGTCGCTCGCCAATGAGGCACACCATCAGGTGAATATCATTATAGTTGGCGGTGGCACAATTAGCGATAGATTTAAGGAGCATGGTCTTACCGGCTTTCGGTGGCGATACAATTAATCCCCGTTGCCCGCGGCCGATAGGAGCAATCAGGTTGAGCAAGCGGGCGGCCAGGTTGTCGCCCGGGGTCTCCAGATTAATTAGTTTGTCGGGGAAGGTGGGTGTCAGCGAGCCGAAAGAAGGCCGGCTCTTGGCTAGCTCAGGGTTAATCTCATTAACGGCCTCTACCCGCAGTAGGCTGAAATATTTTTCACCGGCTCTGGCTGGTCTACCCTGCCCGACAACCATGTCACCATTGCGTAGACCAAAGCGCCGAATTTGGGACTGTGAGACATAAATATCGGCTGGGCTGGGCAGCAGGGTATTATTCCTGAGGAAGCCGAAGCCGTCGCTCATAATCTCAAGGATACCGCCACAGAAGGTATTACCCTCTTGCTCGGTATACGCCTGGAGCAAGCGCATAATGAGGTCTTGCTTCTTGAGGCCGGTATGATTGGAGATATCCATCTCCTTGGCCAGCTCAAGTAACTGGTCTCTAGTCTTGTTTTCGAGTTGACTGATATCCATTTCTGTTCTCACTCTCAAAGATTTTGTTTAATCACCGGACCCTTTTGTCCTTCCCCCCTTTTTTAGAGGAAAGGTGAAGAGTTGTTACGTAAGGGAGGGGGTTCCTTCAGGTTTTCCCAGTTTTTTCCTGCTATTAAGCGAAGAGGTCGTGTCCGGGAAAACACCATCTAACTCCCTTTCACTATAGTGAAAGTACTTCTGATATGTTATTGACGATTCTATCTGGCTTCACCTCTGAATTTTCAGGTAGTCCTTTTTTGCCATAATCATGCCATACGGAGAAGATGCCCAGTTTTTGTGCTCCAGCAATATCATAGCTCAGGTCGTCCCCCACCATCCAACTCTGCTCTGGCGTAGCTTTTAACCTAATCAACGCCGCCTCAAACATTCTTGACTCCGGCTTCCCATAACTCAATTCACCTTCAATCAAGCAAACGCTGAAGTACCGGGAAAGACCAAATCTCTCAATCTTCGCTCTTTGTGTCTTGGCTTCGCCATTAGTCACCAAAGCCAGTACAATTCCTCTACTTATCAGTTCTCGCAGAGTATCTTCCGCATCAGGAAAGAACCCCGTAATCTGTTCTTTCAGATTCCCATAGCTAGCCGCGACCTCATCCGCAATTCTCGCATCATCACATCCCAGTTTCTCCAGCGCCAGCTTAACTGTGGTTCTTCTTGAGTCGTAAAGATTCAATCTACCTACCCGGTGTCTTTCGGGGTCACTATAATACCATTCCCGAATATCGTTTATCAGGCTAAATAGCTCTTCGCTTTTAAATAACTTTGTTTTTCCTGCGGAGATTCTACAAGCTTTCCCCCAAGCTTGTTCTGCCACCGCATCCCACGTCAGGATGGTATCATCCATATCAAAGAGGATTGCCTTTGGTAACATCTCTCAAACTTTACAAATACTGTTTACTAACCCCTCACTCTATGTTCCTCTCCCCTTCTGAAGGGGAGAGGGAAGAATTTATAGAGAGGGGGCGAAGCCCCCTCTTTTACCTTTACTCCCCCTTCCCTTATTAAGGGAAGGGGGTCAGGGGGATAGGTTTCTTGATGCTCTATTAATAGAGCCTTCGGCATTATTCTAATAAGAGTAACTAGCTAGAAAGGGGCAGCGACGCTTGCGCTCCTTCTCGTAATGTATCCTTGGCAGCACCGATGAAATCACGGAAGAGGGGGTGGGGACGGCCAGGGCGAGAAGCAAATTCAGGGTGGAACTGACAACTTACCATCCAGGGGTGGTCAGCCAGCTCGCAGACCTCTACCAGCTTGTCGTCAGGAGATAGCCCGCTACAAATCATCCCTGCTTGCTGAAGCTGGCTGCGAAACTGGTTATTAAATTCGTAACGGTGCCGGTGGCGCTCGTAAACCAGGTTCTGTCCGTAGGTAGTGGCGGCACGGCTGTCATCAACCAGCTTACACGGGTAGTCACCCAGGCGCATGGTGCTCCCCTTTTCCTCTATGCCCCGCTGCTCAGGGAGGAGGTCAATGACCGGGTAATGGGTGGAGTTATCAAACTCGGTGGAATTTGCTTCCGGTGAGTTCAAAACGTAACGAGCAAACTCGATGACCATAACCTGCATCCCCAGGCACAGTCCCAGATAAGGGATTTTATTTCTTCGGGCATAGCTGGCGGCCTTTATCATACCTTCTATCCCTCTGATGCCAAAACCGCCAGGAACAATGATGCCCTGGGCTGAACGCAGTAGAGCCTCACTGTCACCCTTTTCCAGGTCTTCAGAGGCGACCCAGATGAGATTAATATCTCGATTGTGGTATAGAGCCGCGTGGCATAATGCTTCGCGAACTGAGTAATAGGCATCCTTTAATTCCACGTATTTGCCGACCAGGGCGATATTAACTAGCTCATGGGGTTCTTTGAGAGAAGCGACCAGTTTCCGCCACTGGCTCATGTCGGACGGGTGTGCCTTAAGCCCAAGCTTGTCGACAATTAGTTGCCCCAATCCTTCTTCCTCCAGAACCAGTGGCACCTCATAGATGGTGGGTATTGTCGGTAGGGGAATAACCGCCTCTCGCTCCACGTCACAGAACAGAGATATTTTATCCCTGACTCCCTCCGGGATAGGGTAATCACTACGGCAGATGATAACATCGGGCTGGATACCGATGCGGCGCAGTTCGTTAACGCTGTGCTGAGTGGGCTTGGTCTTTAGCTCCTGGGTAGTGTCCAGGTAAGGGAGAAGGGTAACATGAATGTAGAGCACATTGTCCCGCCCGGCATCCTTTCTCATCTGCCTGATGGCTTCAAGGAAGGGCTGCCCCTCGATATCGCCCACAGTGCCGCCGACCTCTATGATAATCACCTCAGCCTGGGATTGCTGGGCTAACCTGGCAAAGCGCTGCTTTATTTCAGTGGTAACGTGAGGTACTACCTGGATGGTACCTCCCAGGAAATCACCCCGCCGCTCCTTGGCAATAACGGCGCTATAGATTTGACCTGAGGTAACGTTGGAGTCGGTGGTCAGGTTAACATCAATAAATCGCTCATAGTTGCCTAAATCAAGGTCAGTCTCAGCACCATCCTGAGTAACAAACACCTCGCCGTGCTGATAAGGTGACATCGTACCCGGGTCAACATTGAGATAAGGGTCTAACTTTTGTACCGACACAGTGATTTGACGACTCTTCAGAATGGTGCCTATGGAAGCGACAACAATACCCTTGCCAACTGAACTAACAACGCCACCAGTAACAAAGATATACTTTGACATACAGAGAAACCAGGTTAAACCATAAGGGTGTCTGGAAGATTACCGTTCGTTGGGTCTACTTAGAAAGGATGTGAAGCAACTAACCAAATTCATTATAGTTGAGCCAATATTGACTTGTCAAGTTCTTACCGTTATCATTAATCCGTGGATTCTATAATCCGCGGATTCTATATGACTGGTTTTGCTTGTCATTATCAGAAGCCGCTCCACTTTCCCTTCGGTTATATTGACTTTTGGGAAAAGTCGGGATAAAATAGTGGCGAAGCCAGGAATCTAAGGGTAAACAGAAACTTAAGGCTAAACAGGAGGTAGGGCAATGGATTTACACTTTACTGCAGAGCAAGAAAAGTGGAGAAAGGAATTCAAAGATTTTCTAGATGAAGAGGTGAAGAAGGCGCCGCCGGGATATTTTGTGGATGACATCATGTCCGATATCCACGAGCAAGATGACCACTGGAACTGGACGTGCGAGTTTACCAAAAGGGTGGGGGCTAAGGGATGGATAAGCATGGGGTGGCCTACCAAATTCGCTAAGTACGGTGGGCGGGATGCCAGCCCAATAGAAACGGCCCTCTTTTCTGAACAAATGGCTCTCCATGAGGCAACACTGGCCTATGGAGTCAATACTTTAGGAGGACCAATCCTGACCCATGGCAGTAAAGAGCTACAGGAGGAATTCCTGCCTAAAATAGCTGCCGGTGAGATAACCTGCATGCTGGGCCTCAGTGAATCAGATGCCGGCTCCGACCTGGCAAATGCCAAGACGCGCGCCATCAAGCAGCCCGACGGCGATTACCTCGTTAACGGCCATAAGATTTTTTCCAGTATGGGACATCGTACTGCTTATACCCTCCTATTGGCAATAACAGACCCCAATGCTCGCAAGCGGTATGGGTTCAGCCGTTTTGCCGTTAACCTGAAGAGCCCCGGGATTACGATTAGCACCTGGTGGAATATGTCAGGGAAGGGACACCACCAAAATCAGGTCTTCTTCGACGATGTGCGTGTTCCTGCCCGAAACCTGATTGGTGTGGAGAATCAAGCTTGGGGTGAGATGAATCGGGATAGAGGCGGAGGCTCATCGATAACGGGAATAGGCATGAAGGTGCTATTCAACAAGTTTGTCAAATTTTGCCAGGAGACCAAGCGCAATGGCAAGCCTCTCAGCGAGGACCCGGTAGTCCGCCACAAGCTAGCCGAGCTTGGTGTCGAGCTGGACGTGATAATTCAGATATCCTGGGCATCCGTTACAATGCGAGAGAAAACCCGTGGCAGACCTATCGAGGGAGTCGGGGGAGGCATTCACACGTCAGCATCGGCTATCCTGGACATGATGAGGAAGGAATGGACGCCACGGTTCGCGATAGCAGCCACTCAGATTGTGGGCCCCTTAGCCCAGGTGCGCGGCAATCCCGTCTCTCATCTCCAGGAAGGGGCGAAATGGGCGCCGGTTGTCGGCGACATGCCGGGCTGGATAGAACGCTACTACCGGGGTCATGCCTTTGACAATCACCGCCACGGCACTCCCGAAGTCCTGCGCATGATTCTGGCTACCAGGGGTTTGGGATTACCCAGGTAGTAAATGAGCTACTATTTTTTGAAAGGAGCGGTAAAAATGGACCTCACTTTGAATGAAGAGCAGCAAATGCTGCAAAAGATGGCCCACGATTTCCTGGAGGACAAATGCCCTCCCCTGGTGGTGCGCCGGCTGGAGGAAAGCGAGCTGGGTTACTCTCCTGATATGTGGCGTGAGATAGCCGACCTGGGATGGGTCGGCTTGATATTCCCTGAGCAATACGGCGGCTCAGAGCTTAGTTTGGTCGATTTGACGATTCTCTATGAGGAAATGGGGCGTGCCATACTACCGAGTCCCTACACCCCAACCGTTCTGGCTGGCTTGACCATCCTTGCCTGTGGCAGTGAGGAGCAGAAAAAAGAATTTCTACCCAAGATAATAAACGGAGAAAGTATTTTTACCCTGGCCCTGCTTGAACCCAGCGCCAGCTATGATGCTGCAGGGATTGCCGTCACCGCCAAGGCTAGCGGGGATGATTATATCATCAATGGCACCAAGCTTCTCGTGCCCAACGCTCATATCGCCGACTGGCTGCTCTGTGTTACCCGGACCAGGGGTGGCAAAACCCCTGAAGGGGGGATTACTCTTTTCCTGGTAAAACCGAAGAACCCGGGCATTACTGTGGAGCCGATATCGACGACGGCCCTGGACAAGCAATTCGAAGTCACCTTTGCCAATGTAAAAGTACCGAAGGAAAATATGCTCGGCAAGCTCAATGGTGGCTGGGCTCCCCTGGCCAGGGTCTTGCAGCAGGCGGCAGTGTTACAATCCGCCGAGATAGTAGGTATGTCCCAGAAAGTCCTCGAGATAGCCATTGACTGGGCCAAGTCGAGGGTGGTTTATGAGCAGCAAATCGGTGTCTATCAAGGCATCCAGCACAAGTTAGTCAATATGTTCCGGAACATCGAGGGCGCCAGGGTGATGGCCTGGACAGCGGCGCTCGTCCTCGGTGAGGGGCTGCCGGGCACCAGGGAGGTAGCTGTGACCAAGGCGTGGGCCAGCCAGACGGCTCAGCTTGCCGGCTACGAAGGACACCAGGTCTTCGCCGGGCAGGGCTATATGCAGGAGCACGATATGCAGCTTTACTCCAGGCGGCTTAAGGCCGCCGAGCTTAACCTGGGCCAGGCTGACTATCACTTTGAGAAATTTGCTCAAGCAATCGAGATGTAACTAAGGGAAGGGGGTCAGGGAGGGGAGGTTAGTGAACAGCCTCATTTGAGACGAGCGGCCTTTTGGCGGGTACACCGGGGCGGCGGGGGTATTGGTGGGGTGTTACTGATATTTTATCAATTATAATCAACTGGCGCTGGTCGCTAAACTCTTCCAGGTCAATCCTTTTCACCTCTCGTAAGTTACCCCCGAGGGTGCTAATTGCCTTGGTTGCCCGCTCTATTTCCCGGTCAACATCCCCCTTTTTCTGAGCGATAAAACTGCCACCAATAGTGCAGAAGGGTAGGGTTAATTCAATAAGAGTTGGCAGCGGAGCCACCGCTCGGGAAAGCACTACCTCAAATCTCTCCCGGTATTCACCGAGGTGAGCAACTTCCTCAGCCCGACCAACCACGATGGTCACATTGTCCAGTCCTAATCGCTGTTTAAGGTGGCCTAAGAAGGCGGCTTTTTTGGCCGTCGCCTCGAGCAGCACCAGCTTAATCTCGGGTCGTAGAATTTTTAGGGGTATTCCGGGCAGGCCGGCACCACTGCCAACATCAATAAGGTGAAAGTCGGCTGGTGGTGGCTTTAGCGCCAGAATTACCGTGAGCGAATCCAGGAAGTGCTTTATCTGCACCTCTTCGTAGTCGGTAATAGCGGTAAGGTTTACTCGCTTATTCCAATCCACCAGCTCTTGATAGTAGATAGAAAACTGCTCAATCTGACCTGGATTAAGGCCTACCCCTAATTTCATAGCTCCGCGGTTAAGTCTTTCCATATCTGGCTGTAGCTGACTCAGCTCCATTATCTAATTTTCGTGGGAATTCATATTTGACCTGAAATGCCGCATCCGCCACTCTTTGAGGCATTGAATTACCTCATCGTCGCTAACGTCATACCAGTTCCGGTAGAAATCGGCGACAGCGAATCTGGGCATAGACCCGGTGGCTAAAGTGACCACTTTATCAGCCACCTTCTCTACCTGTTCCAATGCCGCTGGTGAGGCTGCCGGTACCGCGACCACTATTTCCTTGGGGTGGCGGCGGCGCACCGATGTCACCGCCGCCATCATGGTAAAACCTGAAGCCAGACCATCATCGATGATTATTATTCTTTTGCCACTTACCGCCGCCAGCGGCTTATCCCTGCGGTGGAGCAAGCTTCGTTGACGAATCTCAGCCCTTACTCGGTTAATCTGATAGTTTATCTGATGCTGGCTTAAGCCAACCCTTTTTACCAATTCCTCATTAAGAATAACCGTGCCATCATCGGCAATAGCCCCAAAGCCAGCCTCCGGGTTAAGCGGCAGGGGGATTTTGCGGGAAATAACCAGGTCGAGGTCGGCTTCAAGCGCCAGGGCTACTTCCAGACCTACCGGCACGCCGCCGTTGGGAATGGCCAGCACTACCCCAGACTGCCCCTTATATCCGCCCAGTTTACCGGCCAGTTGTCTGCCAGCATCATATCGATTCTCAAAGCGGGGCTGTTCCCGGTCAAAAGACATATTATTCTCCTCTCTTAATCAGCCGGAACTGGTTAACATCTACCAGTCCAAGGTCAGTTAGTCTCAGTTCAGGGATTACCGGCAGAGCCAGGAAAGAGAGGCTAGCGAAGGGAGCAGGTAGCCTTGTCCCCAGGTGAGCCGCCACTTCCTCCAGCCTATTCAGCTTTGCCGCCACCACTTCCAATGGTTCGTCAGACAGCAGCCCGGCAATGGGCAAGGCTAAACTGGCTAATACCTTACCGCCAGCGGTGGCGACCAGACCACCTTGCAGTCGCTCAATCTCTTTAACGGCAGCAAATATGTCTTCATCATTAGTCCCGACAGCGACGATATTGTGAGAATCATGGGCAATAGATGAAGCCAGCGCCCCTGCCTTCAAGCCGAACCCGGTAACCAGCCCCAGGCCGATATTACCGCTAGCTTTATGCCTCTCGACTACCACCAGCTTCAGAATGTCGCGGCTGGTATCGGGCATAACGACGCCACCGACAACCCTGACCGGCTCCAATCGCCTCCGGGTAACTATTTGACCGGGGACAATCTCGATAACCAACTCAACCTCCCCCGAAGCCACCAACCTCAATGCTGCCACATTAAAGGGTTTAATGTTGACGCTATTGGCTAATCCCCGCCCACCGCTTTTACCTGCCGGGAATAATGGTTTTCCTTCCCTGGCTACCAGGCGACCCTGGTAAAAGACCATATCTATTCGCAGGCGGGATAGTTCACCAATGACAATTAGGTTAGCCCGATAGCCGGGAGCTACTGCCCCGAGACGGTCCAGCCGGAAATACTCGGCGGTATTAATCGTGGCCAGTTGAATCGCCCGCACCGGGTCAAGGCCGCCAGCCATCGCCTGGCGCACGACGCCGTCAATATCACCATCCTGAAGCAGGTCAAGACAGCTACGGTCATCAACGACCAACAGACATCTTTGATATGTTTTATCCGTAACTAAAGGCAGCAGGGCATCCAGATTTTTCTCGGACGAGCCTTCTCTGACCATGATAAACATACCCTGCCTCAGTTTTTCTTTAGCCTCATCCAGAGAGACTGACTCGTGGTCGGAATAGATGCCAGCGGCAATATAGGCGCTGAGGTCTTTACCACTGACACCGGGGGCGTGGCCATCAATCACCTTGCCCCGGGCGAGGTTAATTTTACTGAGAATATCCTCAGCCCCACTCAGCACGCCGGGGAAGTTCATTACCTCCCCCAGCCCGATACAGCCCTTCCATCTCAGAACCTGCCGTAGTTCCTCAGCGCCAAGACTGGCTCCCGAGGTTTCAAGGTGGGTAGCCGGCACACAGGAGGGCGCCATCAAGAAAAGCTCCAGGGGTAAACGGCGGGCGCCGTTCATGACATACCTCATCCCCTCCAGTCCACAAACATTGGCTATCTCATGGAGGTCGGTAACTATTGCCAGAGTACCGCGCGGCACCACGGCACGGGCATACTGAGCGACATCAAGCATCGAGCTTTCCAGATGGGTATGCCCGTCAATCAGGCCTGGCGCCAGATACTTACCGCCTAAATCCAGCACCTCTTTAGCCTGGTGATAATCCCCGATTCCGGCAATCCGGCCCCGGTAAATAGCCACATTGCCCGGCTCAATCTCACCATTAAAGACATTGACTACCTGGGCATTAGCCAGCACCAGGTCGGCCGGAAGCTCCCCTTTAGCCACTGAGATTAAGAGATTATCTATCAGCTTAAACCTCGACAAAGCATATATCGGGCAGGTAGCGAAATTTCTCGTCCCAATCCAGACCATAGCCGACCAGAAACTTATCGGGCACAGTAAAACCCAGGTAGTCGATGGTAACCGGGACCTGCCGCCGGGAAGGCTTATCCGTCAGAGCACAGAGCTTCAACGAGGCCGGTTTTTTCTTCCGTAGATAATCCAGCAGAAAGCTAACGGTCGACCCGGTATCCACGATATCCTCGATTACCAGCACCTCTCGGCCCCTGACCGGAGAACGAAGACCCTGCACCACCTTAATCTCCCCCGAACTCTGCTTACCCCGACCATAGCTGGCTAACCTGATAAACTCCACCTCCAGGGGGAAGTCAAGCAGGCGAATCAGGTCAGCCATAAAGATAAAGGAGCCTTTGAGAATACCTATTAAGAGCGGGTACTTGCCCTGGTAATCTATCTTGATTTCCCCCGCCAGCCGCTTAACTGTGGCGGCTATCTCCTGCCGGGTGAAAAGAATCCGGGGTTCGGGTTGAGCACTCATTGTTACTTGAGATTATAACCTTTCTTCCATTTAACTAGTAGGAGAAGCGCCGTCTTCTCCGGAAGAGGTAACCGGCCACCAGACCGAAAACCAGGCCGCCGAGATGCGCCTGCCAGGCAATCCTGAAAGAGAGGGAGCTGCTAGAGAGAGAGCTGCTAAGGAGAGCCGGTAAAGCAATACCGAGGAGGAGAAAACCGCCAATGACGGCCGCCCAGAGTGGGATAGGCGCTGGAATCGGGAAGATAAAAACCGTCAGCTTCGGCCGCAGCACGGCCATTGCCCCGCCCACGGCAAAAACGGCTCCCGAAGCGCCGATAGCTATGGCAAAGGGAGGCGCCAGCAGCAGGTAAACAATATTCCCCAGCAGCCCCCCCAGAAAATAAACTATTAAAAAATTCCTCTCTCCCACCAGTCTCATCAGGAAGCTGCCGAAGAAGTAGAGCGTCAACATATTGGCTAAGATGTGGCTAATACTGGGAAAAGGGGCATGAATAAACATGTTGGTGACTATCGTCCACGGATAGCTGATTAAGCTATGCCGTGATAAACCGAATAAATCAATAAAAAGTCGGGGCCGGATAGAAGTGGCAACATACAGTATCAGGTTAGCCAAGATTAAGAAGCCCATTGGGCCTAAACTAAAACCCGGACTGCCTCTGTAGCTTACCCTATATGCCATTATTAGCCTGCCCCGTTACTACCAGTAGCAAAAGCGGTGAACTATGCTCCTCCATAATAACCCAGAGCGGCAATTGTGGCAAGGGAAGAGGAGTAAATACCGTAAGGAGCGTCTAAGAGAGGCGAAGCCTCTCTTACATATAATTCAGGCTATCTAGAAAGATGCCACCCGGTCATTGCGAGGGCGTAGCCCGAAGCAATGACAGTTTTCGGACACCAATCAGAAAGGGGGATGAGTGTGGATTTCTACAGAGAACTAAGCGCTACATTGACCACACCCGTGGTAGCTATGCTATTATGGGGTATTAAGTAAAACGAGCGGTAAAAACAATCACCCGGCCGGATGAATTTAAGTTTGGTTAGGAAAATGTTATCGACATGAAATTCCTTAAGGGTCTGGCTATCAGTCTTTTAAGCTCTCTCCTTTTCTTCTCTGTAGCCCTCTTTGGCATCATTTTTATGCTCGATAACACCCTCCTTGACCCCGATTTCGTGACTGCTGAAATAAACAGGCTCGATATAGCCTCACTGGCAAGAGACCTTTTAGGCGCAAAAGTCTCTACAGGTATGCCTCAGCTAGACAGGGCAATCGACAAAACCGTCGCCGACCTCGAACCATGGCTGAAGGAAGAAGCAGGTCGCCTTATCTATTCAGGCTACGACTACCTCCTGGGCAGAACCGAGGAGCTCAGCCTGATAATCTCCACCGAACCCGCAAAGAACACCCTGAAAGACAATCTCATCGAAGCCATACTGGCATCACCGCCACCAGAGCTTCAAAGCATGCCGCCAGCCGTGATAAAGCAATACGCTGACCAGGCTTATCAACAGGTGGGCAGTGCTATACCACCAACCATCGGGTTTACGAAAAGCTCGATACCAGCGGAGGTCATGGCGCCACTGGAGCGGGTGAGGTCATATCTGAGTCATTACCGCACGGCATACTACGGTCTGATTGGCTTGATGGTAGTGTCTGCCTCGGCTATATTTCTCATCAGCCGCGACCTGAAGCAGACCACCCGCAGCATCGGCATTACCCTGGTGGTTTACGGAGGCATCGGCTATGTCATTACCTTTGCTTTAGACTACTTTAACCTGGAAGAGCAAATGATAGCGATGACGGGTGGCATACCACTGTCACTCCAGACCTGGCTGGGCCAGTTTATGGATAATCTGATGGCGCCACTGGAGACTTTTGACCTGGCACTGCTCATTATCGGGGTGCTACTTATCGTCGTCTCCATCGTCTACAGGCGACACCGCGCTCCCGCCGCAGAATAATTATTCAGTCGGCTCTAAATCATCAGTCGAACTACTATCACGCACCACGAGTTTAAGACCATCTTGTCCCACCACAATGACTTTTCCGCCAGATTTCATTTCACCGTTTGCCGATTTGGCTACCCAAAGCTCGTCTCTAATCCTGACCAGACCCTCGGGAGCTAAAGGACTGACTACTTTACCCCGGCTACCAACCATACGGGGCAGGCCAACTACCTGTTTTCTCCTCAAGGCACGGCTACCAATCCGATAAGTAATAACAGAATAGGCACCCCAGACCACCATCAAGGCAATCAGACCGGCTAAAGGCAGATGAACATCTATCGCAGGTAAAGCCCAAAGCACAATGACTACAATAGCGATTCCCTCCAGTATGTCACTGAGAATAGCCAATATCAGTCTGCCCATCATCTCGCCTCCGTTGCTTCAATTATAGCAGGATAGCTCTATTGCCGATACTCCAATGAGAGTGCTATAATTGATAAAGCACATTTCTCCTGAAGAACCCCGGAGGTTGACAATGAAACTAAGCCGTGAAGAAGTGTTGCATATTGCTCGGCTGGCGCGCTTGGGCTTGACCGAGGCCGAGGCGGACAGGTTCGGAGAGCAACTATCCAATATCCTGGAGAACTTCGAGGTACTACAGCAGGTCGATACCAGTGATATACCACCCACCACCCAGTCCGTTGCCCTGCAAAATGTCGTCAGTGATGACGAAGTAGCCCCTTCCTTACCCCAGAGCCAGGTTCTGGCTAATGCCCCCCAGAAGGAAGGGGAGTTCTTCAGAGTCCGTGCCGTCCTGGAGTGACACAAAGACTTTCAGTCTCGTCTACTGAAGTTCGAATCCCCTGTATCTTTAATCTGCCTTCTCTGGAGTATCAGCCGCCTTCTTTCTCCCTCGTCTTTTCCAGCCAAGTAATTCCAGTAGCTCACCTACCTCAGTGTCCGCTACTTTCATGGGGACTTCCGGGCGGATTCGATACGCATTCCTGTTGCCAACCCTGGTTTTTACGATATAGCCATCTCTCTCAAGGTCCGTTATTATCTTGTGGGCAGTCCTCTCAGTTACTCCGACCTCGTCACCAATTTCTCTAGCTGTCTTGCCCCGGCCCATCTTGTCCCGACCCTTGGAGATAGAAAATAGTACCATGCCATGTTTCGTAATGAAAGTCCACTCGCTCATTTTTACAGTCCTCCTGTAAATTGAAAAATTTTAGGGGGACCTCTTGACAAATTTCCATATTGATGTATAGTATATGTAATAGAAATAAATTTCAGGAAAATATATTATACTATTACAGTTCCTGAAGAATTATACTAGAACTAAAAATGATTTGTCAACATTGACTTCAGGCATTTTAATCAAAGCCAATCCTGGGTAAGACTAAACACTTCAGGAGGCAGAAAGATGGGTTTATTCAAAAAGAAGCCGCCGCTGGCTCTTACTGAATTAAAGTGTCCTGCGGAGGGGTGCTCCTTTACCGGCAACGACCCTAAAACACTGAAGAAGCACACGGACTGGAAACACCCAGAATTGACACAGGCCATTGAAAAGATGAAGTGACAAACATTATATGATTATAATAATGGTAACGAGCAGCCAGAGCACTAGCTGTAACCAGAGGTGAAAGAGAGATGCGGCTACATTGGCGCAACGAAAATGAAGCTAAGCGGTTACCCAGGACTATTCAGGAATACATGCGGCGCCGGTTCGGTCTCTTGCCTGAGTACCTCGAGTTGCTCAGGTGCTTCGAATATGAGGGCCGGGTTAATGATAAACAGGTGAGGCGTATCAGTATATTTAGTCCCAATAAGGCCCGTGAGCAGGAACTCTTAATAAAAACCAGGCAGGACCTGGAGCAGCATCCCGAGTTGCTGTTCTATGAGGGATATATTGACAGCCAGGGGAACGCTTACGCGGCTGACCGGCGAATGCCAAGCAGTAGGCTCAAGGCTGCGTAATAAGACCGTGGCAAATAATTGACACCAGGTAGTAAATCGGTATAGAATGACGCTAATAGAGAAGTAAACAACTTATCTGTAAGTAATAAAATAAGTAAAGGAAGGACGAAGAAGGACTAAAATGAAAAGAGCCGCCACCACAATAGAAAACCAGAGACCGGGTGAGAAGGAGGAAGAACCTCCAAGTAAATCTACTATTTATAGTGAACTTGAAGAAGAACCTCCAAGTAGTAGCTCTTCAAACAGATATAAGTTTTTCGAGCATATATCAGATAGTAACTGGAACGATTGGAAGTGGCACTTCCGAAATAGAATCACCACTGTTAAACGATTAAGCGAATTTGTCCCCCTATCAACTAAAGAACAGGCGCAGCTCAAGCTGGTAACCAGGCGCTACCCTCTCTCGATAACCCCCTATTACCTATCGCTAATTAACCCCGATAACCCCGATGACCCGATAAGAAAACAGGCGATACCATCTGTCCATGAGATAACCATGAGCAGTATCGGTTTTGAGGACCCGTTGGCGGAGAAAGAAGACTCCGTGGTGCCCGGCCTGGTTCATCGTTATCCCGATAGAGCCTTGATGGTGCTTACCGATATCTGCCCTATACTCTGTCGCCACTGTACCCGTAAGCGGGAGTGGCGGCACGGTGGCTGGGTGCGCAGCAATAATGAAATAGAGGCTATGCTGGAGTACCTGCGGCGCAACGGCAGCATTCGGGATGTCATTATCTCCGGCGGTGACCCCCTGACGCTTTCTACCAGCCATCTGGAGAGCATTATTTCTAGGGTCAGAAAAATAAGGCACGTCGAGATTATACGCATCGGTACTCGATTCCCCGTGGTGCTGCCACAGCGTATTGATAATGAGCTATGTGCCATGCTGTCGAAATATAGCCCCGTATGGCTTAACACCCACTTCAATCACCCTCGCGAGATAACAGCGGAAGCGGCCGAGGCATGTGACCGCTTGTTGCGTAGCGGTATTCCGGTAAACAACCAGTCGGTGCTACTGCGTGGCGTTAATGATACTACTGAAACTATGCTGAGACTTTGCCAGGGTCTGCTCAGGATAAAAGTGCGTCCTTACTACCTCTTCCAGTGCGATGAGGTGCAGGGAACAGAGCACCTCCGTACTCCGATAGAGACCGGCGTAAAGATAATCGAGGGGATGCGCGGGCACACCTCCGGTCTGGCAATACCGACATTTGTGGTCGACCTTTCCCAGGGTGGTGGTAAAGTGCCTCTGCAGCCGAACTACGTGCTGGCGCAGACTGAGGAAGAGCTACTGTTGAAGAATTACGAAGGGCATGTATTCCACTACCGTAATCCAAACCAGCGGGGCAGTGTGGAAGAAGCTACGGTGATAGCTAGTTCGGCTGGCGATGCCATTAACGGTTTGCTTGACGACAGGAAATCAAAATTAAAGAAATCAAGGGGAATTGTAGATGCAGATAGGGTTGTCGTACGATCTTAAAGAAGCCATACCAGTAGAGCAAGATGGCCTCGATGATGCCCTTGAGGAATATGATTCCCCGGAGACGGTGGCGTTATTATCGGCGGCGCTGGAGGCTAAAGGACACTCGGTCGTCCGGCTGGGTGGGGGGAGACAGTTTCTCGATAATATTCGGCGTGAGAAGATAGATATCGTCTTCAACATCGCCGAGGGCAGGGGTAACTACCGCAGCCGGGAGGCTCAGGTGCCTTCTATTCTGGAGATGCTGGACATACCCTATACTGGTTCTGACCCGCAGTGTCTGGTGGTGTGCCTGGACAAATCCGTAACCAAAAAACTGGTGATTGCCCATGGTATCAGCACTCCGTGGTGGTTGACAATAGCCAATGAGGCGGAGCTTTATCAGACTTCCTGGGACAGCTTTCCTTTTCCCGCCATTGTCAAGCCGACCTGTGAAGGCTCGAGTAAAGGCATCCGCCTCAGTTCCCTGGCGTACAACGTGCAACAGGTACAGAAGGAAGCGAGCCGAATCTTAAAGTGCTACCAACAGTCGGTAATGGTTGAGGAGTTTATTGATGGCGATGAAGTTACGGTTGGTATTGTCGGTAACTTGCCACCCAAAGTATTAGGCGTGATGCGCGTACTACCAAAAAAGAAAGATGACCATTTCATTTATTCACTTGAAGTAAAACGCGATTATCTGAATCTGGTGGAATATGAGTGTCCTGCCCTTCTTGAGGAAAAAATACTGGATGAGATATCGGATTGCAGTCTTAAGGTTTTTAAGGCTCTGGGATGCCGTGATTTTGCCCGGGTGGACTTCAGAGTCAGCCCCAGAGGGATAGCCTACTTTCTCGAAATAAATCCCCTGCCTGGTCTGGGAATCTACAGCGACCTGGTTATTATGGCAATGAAGATGGGCTGGACTCATGAAGAACTGATAGGTGCTGTGCTTGATGCCGCACGCGAGAGGTATCCACAGTGCATATGCGTGTAGCCATTGTCTACAATGAACCCTCTCCTTCGCGCTACGACACCAGCGGTGAAACAAAAGCGGTGCTGGGTGTCCTTGATGCAGTAGCGGCTGTGCAGCGGGCATTGCTTGAGCTTGGGCATGATATTATTCGTCTTCCTCTGACACCATCGCTTGAGCAAGCCAGAGTGAAACTCAGGTCTCTGGATGTGAATCTGGTGTTTAACCTTTTTGAGGGTTTTTGTGGCTATCCTGAGACGGAAGCCCTGGTGCCGGAGGCTTTGTCGGAACTGGGAATACCCTTTACCGGCTGTCCGGGCACCGTGCTGGACTCGGCACTGGATAAGGTCAGGGTTAAGGTTATCCTGCAAGCTGCCGGAATCCCGACGCCGGACTTCCAGTTACTTAATCCCCAAACACTGCACCTGTTCCAGCTCGACTATCCCTGTATTGTCAAGCCCCGTGGTGAGGACGCCAGCCACGGTATCAACGAGACAAGTGTGGTTGATAATCCGGCTAGGCTGGCAAAACAGGTACAATTGGTCGCCGACTCTTACGGTGGCGGTGCTCTGGTGGAAGAGTTCATCGATGGGCGCGAGTTTAACGCTACGGTTTTAGGTAACTCCCAAGCTATCGTGCTGCCCGTGTCTGAAATAGTCTACTGGCTACCAGCCGGAATGCCCAGGATTCTCACCTTTGCTGCCAAGTGGCAGCCTGATAGCCCGTACTTTCAGGACACCAAAGTAGTCTGCCCCGCTAAAATCGGAATAGGCGAGCGGGAACATGTTGCCGAAACAGCGCTAGCTGCTTTCCGGCTGCTTGGCTGCCAGGGTTATGCCCGAGTGGACATGCGCCTGGACAAAGAGGGACGACTGAATGTTATCGAGGTAAATCCCAACCCGGACATATCACCCGAAAATGGCGCAGCCCGACAAGCAGAAGCCGCCGGCCTGACTTATATCCAATTCATTGAGAAGATTGTACAACTGGCACTGGAGAAGGAATCCCATGACAATCCATATCCGCCAAATGTTACCAGAAGACAAGCCCGCCTTGATGCGAATACTGCAGAACACACCCGAATTCAAGCCGTCTGAGGTAGTGGTGGCTGAGGAGGTTATTGATAGCTACCTGCATGACCCCATTGCTTCAGGATATTATACCCTGGTTGCCGAAATTGGCTCGACCGTCGTGGGCTATATCTGCTACGGACCGACCCCGCTAACTGAGGGTACCTGGGACCTGTACTGGGCAGCCGTTACCCGTGAAGAACGGGGGCAAGGCATCGGTAGTGCTCTTTGGAAAGCGGCAGAGGCGGAAATCAAGCAGGCTCAAGGGAGATTAGCGATTATTGAGACGTCCTCCACGTCAGAGTATGAGAATACCAGGCGTTTTCACCTAGGTCGCGGCTATGGAGAAATTGCCCGCATCCCCGACTTCTACGCACCCGGCGACGATAAACTAATTCTGCAAAAACGACTGAGGTGAGATTCATAACAGAGAAGTTGTCACAAGAAGGAAGACCACATCGTGGGTAATTACCTGCAGTACTTTGTCTTAACTTTCGTGCCCCTGTTTATAGTTATCGATGCTCTGGGCAATTTACCCTTCGTCATCTCGCTGAGCGAAGGAATGACCAGGCAAGAGCGCCGCAGGATGATTCATTCCGCCACAATAACAGCCACCATTGTCGGTCTGGTATTCCTCTTCTTTGGCCAATTCATCCTGAAGGTGATGGGTATCTCGGTGGGTGCTTTTGCCATTGCCGGCGGGCTTATTTTGCTGGTACTCTCTATCAAATATATGTCAACCGGGCGAATGGTGGAAGCTGTCAAAGAGGAGATGGTAGCTGTGGTTCCCATCGGCACACCGTTGACAGTGGGCCCGGCCACTATTACCACACTACTGCTCCTGGCGACTCAATTCCCTATGTACATGGTGTTACTGTCCTTTGCCCTGAATATGCTGATTACCTGGGGCACATTCGTTTCAAGTAGCTATAGTTTACGGTTTCTGGGACAGGGTGGTCTTCAGGCAATCTCCAAAGTATTCAGCTTACTGCTCGCTGCCATTGCCGTCAGTATGATTATCCGTGGTCTTAGTTTAGCTGGTATTATTGACATTGCCGGCTAGAATTCTTCAACCCTAATTGATTGGCAAATGCCTCAGCCAGTGTCTTGTCATAGGCGGTAAGCCCGATATCGGCAGTGTGTTCAATCAGCTTGAACTTCGGCATCTATTTTAAAATCGCTGTGGTCAGGTTTCTGTCGTGAGATGCTTGATAAACCACTCACCGGCAAGCTTAGCCACTTGCTCCAGTGTTCCCGGCTCTTCGAACAGGTGAGTGGCACCAGGAATAATCGCCAGCCTCTTTTCTACCCGAATCCTGGCCAGCGCCTCACGGTTCATGTCGATGACGGGAAAATCATTACCACCAACGATGAGTAGAGTCGGCGCTTTCACCCGGTCGAGGACCGGCGCCGCCAGGTCGGGACGGCCACCACGCGAGACAACCGCCCCGACCACATCCGCCCTCTCGGCGGCGGCTACCAGGGCAGCCGCGGCTCCAGTACTGGCGCCAAAGTATCCCAATCTGAGACGACGAGCTGCTTCGTTTGATTGCAGCCAGTCGGTGGCACCAACCAGCCGACGAGCCAGCAGGTTGATATCAAACCTCTGTTTCCCACTAATGAGGTCTTCCGCTTCTTCGTCCAGGGTGAGAAGGTCGAAGAGCAAGGTTGCCAGACCAGCATCACGCAGCGCTTTCGCCACGTACTGGTTCCTGGGGCTGTGCCGGCTGCTGCCGCTGCCGTGAGCAAAGGCTACCAGGCCCTTGGCCTGGCCGGGTATTAAGAGATTGCCGTGAAGAAAGACTTCGCCCGCCGTAATCTGGACATATCCTTCTTCCTGTGCAGTCTTCCTTTCCATTGTCAACTCCCCATGAACTATTCTTCAACATCGCTGTGTGGGGCACGCTTAAAATCAGTGACCTTACTCACCCGGATGAGCAGTTGACTCTCAACCTGCGGTAGAGGCCACTTGCTCTTCATTTCCGGAGTATAGCCGTCGATCATGCCAATGTCCATTATGTGTTCCATTTCCCCCAGTAGCTGGTAGCCCGTGTCACTAATTGCGTCCCAGACTACAATCGACACATGACGGTTGCTTTGAAGATTGGACATCGTGCCCGGACAAAACCATTCGTTAACAGCAACTCGGCCTTCTCCCTTAAGCGCCATAGTTCTCGCTACAGCCACGTGTGGCCAGTTATTGGCATCTGCGGTAGCAATGAACACATACCCCATTCTGGTTGCCAGTTGAACCGCTTCTCCCAGTATCTCGGACTTCATTTCAACGACTCCTTCTTTGCTCACCTAAAATTCTGAGCACATCTTCATCCTCAACTGGATAGAATTGTTGGTAAAACTGGCCGACGGCGGCGAATAGGGGTGGGGCGCGCAGGCACAGCATTTCATCCACATCTTTAGCCAGTCTTCTGATGGTATCCTCAGGCCCCACCGGTATGGCAGCTATCAGCTTTTCCGGCTGCTCCAATCGGACCGCCCACAGTGCCGCCTGGGTAGTGGCGCCGGTGGCAATACCATCATCGGTGACAATGACTATTCTTCCCTTCAGTGGTATCTTGGGCTGAATCTGGCGAATGAGTTCGGTGCGGCGCTTAATTTCAACGAGCTGCCGCGCCTTTTCCTGCTGAATATAAGCCTCTCCCACTCCCAGCTCGCTTACGACCCCCTGGTTGAGGAAAAGCTTGCCATCCTCAGCCACGGAACCCATCGCCAGCTCTTCGTGGCCAGGGGTGCGCAGTTTGCGCGCCAGTACAACATCCAGGTCGGCATCCAGTACACGGGCCACTTCACGAGCCACGACAACACCACCTCTCGGGATGCCCAGCACTACAGCTTTTTGACCGCGATACTCGCTCAGTTCAACGGCTAAAAGTTTTCCCGCTTCCTCACGGTCTACAAATGGTGCGCTGCTATACGATAGAATACGTAATTGAGCCGCCGCTTTTCTTGCCATCTCTTAACCGCTCCTTATTTTGTTTGCCAGGTACATCAGTTCACTCCAGCCTTCATCTTTCTGGTTATAATGAGAATATTCTACAAATCCACCGATGTAAAAGTTATAAAATGGGGGAGGAAAAAGTTACATTTATATGACATTTCGGGAAAAGCCCGGTGTAACAACAAGGCGAAATATTGAGCCTTCATATATCTGGGCAAATCCGAGGGTAATGAATTCTTCGATGAGGGGGAAAGCTTATCCAGCCAGGTTCAAAGCCTGTTCGACAGCCCTCATGACCTTCGTGTAGTCTCTTAAATCGGTAAAGAGATAATCTGGTCCTGCGGCTGAGAGCTGAACCCGGGAATGGGACCCGGTCGCCACGGCAATTGTTAGCGCGTTGAACTGCTTGCCACAGTCAATATCCCGGGTCGAATCACCGATAAGCACTACATCCTTGTCTCTAAACTTCTGCTGCGTTAGTGTCTCTGCTTTCTCAATAGCCAATCTTACCATGTCAGCTCTGGTTTCTACCTCTGTGCCGTACAGACAAAACTTAAAGAACTTGCCGAGATTGGTCGCTCTAAAAACCGAGCGGACGATTTCCGGTGAATCGCCGGTGTACAGTGCTATGATGTGGTCTGTCTGTGATAACTCGCTCAAAAGCTCCCTGGCTCCAGGCAGGATGTATTTTGCCGTATCTTGGGGCAGACTTTTGCTGAAGGTGATGTCATAGCCTTCCAGTAATTGCTGGCTCTTCTTTTGGAAAATATCTTCAGGAATATTCTTAAGTCTGGCCAACTCACGGAAGTTATCGTTAAGGCTCTTTCCAGCGAAATCTATCTCTGTCAGCTTAGCGTCTACATTAAATAACTTTTTGAATAAATTTTGTGTGACTCTATCATGCACCTCTATAAAGTCCACCAGCGTCTGATCTAGGTCAAAGATAATGAGTTTCATCTTAACCTTCCTACCTGACTGTGACTTATCCGCGCCGTCTCCAAAACAGGCTACATCATACTCCTTAGAATTGTCTAACGAGTGTTCAGTCTCATAAATAGCTTTCATCAACAGCTCAAACTATTTGCTCACCTCACTCCCCGTGTCCCCCTCTCCTTTCAAGGAGAGGGGGAAGAGATTTTAGAGAGGGGGCGAAGCCACCTCTCTTCCTTTTACGCCCCCGTCCCTTATGAAGGGAATGGGGCAGGGGGATAGGTTCCCAACAAGGCATGGCGCAATTTGTGAGTCGGCTCATCAT
>JACQGQ010000088.1 GCA_016199495.1 Chloroflexota bacterium | reverse complement strand
GAGTGACCGGTAGGGACCGCGCACATTATGTAACAATACTTCCTCAGCTGCTTTCTTAGCTTTCTCTATTCGCTCCTGCTGCTTCATGTTCATTCTACGAAATCCCCAACCTTTCCGAGGTAATTTTCACAAACTCTTTAGCGACGACACGGTAATCGTAGTTCTCCACTACCCGTTTTCGGCCGGCTTCTCCCATTTTCTGCCGGAGTTTGGCGTTCTCCATTAAGTCCATCAGGTAGTTGGCAATATCATGAACGCTGGCGCGGTAATCAACCGTATGAGGATTTTTGAAGACGACCCGGTGTCCTGTCTCCCAACCAGATTCCTCGCCAACAATGGTCTCCCGTAATACCACTTCCGTGGCAACACCGGCGAGAAACGCCGTTTTACCGTGAACCAGCGTCTCTTTCAGAGCCATGGCATTGATGCCCAGCACCGGCTTGCCTGAGGCGCCGGCTTCCACCTGCGGCATGCCAAACCCTTCCAGACGGGAAGGTGCCGCATAGATATCGCAGGCATTCATCAGATAAGGCATGAAACTCCGGGAAACGATATTGGTGGTGTAGATGACCTTCTTTTCAATCCCCAGAGAGGTCGCTAACTGAAAGTCCAACAGATTCTGCTGTATTGTCCTGGGCTGTGGCCAGACCTTACAGACATATTTCCAGGGAGGCGCTTTGGCATCAATAATGGCTAGAGCCTGCATCACTTCCTGCGCCCCTTTAGAGGCGGCATCCCCGCCTACGGTCAGAATCATTATTTCATCGGGGGTAACGCCGAGGGCTTCACGAACACAGCTAACCTTAAGGTCATCCTTATCACGAGGTATGAAGGCATCGGTATCAACGCCGACCGGCAAAATCTCTATGTTTTTACCGTTGAGTCCATCGCGGATATAGACCTCTTTCACCCATTGGGAAGTTGTCAGAATAAGAGGCAGGGCATCCAGAATTTCCTCATAATTAGCCACGTAACCATCAGCCACCAGCCAGGGCACGGCTCGGACGCCGTAGCGCTGAGGATGTAGCACCAGGTCTGGTGTATGCCCCCAGTAACCAACCCCCACAACCACATCAGGCTTAAGCCAGCGGTAGTACCACTCCTTTTCCTGGGCAGATTCGGGATTAACCGGGTAGGCATCCACTCCTATTTCTTTGAGTCCCCGATAAAGCAAATCTCCCTGAGTAGCCAGCCCCCCGGGGGGAGGGGGGTACTCGTAAAGAACCAGTACCTTCATCGCTCTCTCCTTTTATTATTAACTAGCCATTGCTGAAATTCAGCAGCGGAACGAAAGCACCAGAAGGCTTCTTCCTTCAGAGCGATACGGGCTTCATAGCTCTGAGGAGTAAAGCCATATATTTCAGTAATGGTACGGTATTTCTCTCGCTGGATATCTTCCGGCAACTGCACCACCAGATGAGCCGTCTTAATGATTTGGGGCAGGTCATCCCGGCCGCCCTTGCCGCTGTCTTCATAGGCAAACATCCAGACCTCACCTGGCACGATAAGCCCTTGTAGCCACAGGCTGGCAACCGCCTGGCTCGTTTCTTCATGGCGGCGGTGCCGGGTGTATTCCCCGTAAGGGCTGTGGGTTAGAACGAGGTTGAAGTGCTCCGATGGTAAAAGTGAGCGGAGTACCTGCTGCACCTCTGTCCCGGAAAGGGGTGACTGCTCCGGTCCGTCATCAAGGTCTCCCATCCTGCCCCTGCCGCCTAGTTTCTGAACGGCCTGCTGGAACCTCGGTGCCCGGTCACGGTCAGTGGCACGACAGAGTGAAACCACCGTCCACTGCCAATCCGGGTGCATCAGTACCGTGCCACCGGCCCAGAGCGTCTCATCGTCAGGGTGAGCCACTACCAGTGCCGCTGTGACCGGTTGTTTCCTCTCCATACTAAATACCAGTTTTTACGGCGTGTCCGGTTAGCCGTCGGCTCTAGCCGATGACAAGGCGCGCCAGCAAATATGAAACCGTTGATTCCGCTCCCTGGTTAAGGTTAATTGTCGTTTTGCCAACTCCGTCATAACAGCCCCCTGTTGTCCGGTCGTAAACAAGCTGTTTGAAAGTGTTGTCTCCCAGAAACCAGTAGAAAGCCTGGTACATCAATCCAGAGTATTCCTCATCCCCGGCCACGGCGTAACCGGTACTGAGAGCGTCGACCATGGAGTTAACCTCTTCCGGCTGCTGGTCAAAGTGATGATGCTTGCCGTTCTGATGATACCAGCCGTCCTGTCCTATAGGCACGTAAATACCATTAACGAAACTCTGCTTAATCAGGAAGTCAAGGGTTGCCTTGCCTACGGTCAAGTACCTTTCATCCCTGAGGGCACGGTAGCCCAGAAGCAAGGCTTCAGGCATAACTCCATTGGAATAGGTTAGATAAGTCTCAAACCACTGCCAATCAGCCTGGCTGACAGCTTGATACAGTTCAACCAGGCGGTCACAGTAGCTCCTTAGCGTTCCTTTCAAATCAATCCCCTCTATGTGCCCCTTCCCATCGAGTAAGATACAGAATGCTTTTATGCAGCGAGCAATTGCCCGTGGGGAATTGAAGAAGATACCACTCCTCAGCCTCTTTTGCAGGAGGTCAAAAGCCCTCTGCCTGATAGTCTTGGGGAGCGAAGCGGTTGTCGCTGTCAGGGCGAGGGCATATATGGCACGGGCGTTGGCTTCCTCAAGGTCGACCCGTTGGTTGCTAACATCGTCGAGCGTCCCATCACTGTTAACAAAATTTTGGAAAAGGCCGTCAGATTGAGCCACGAAACTGATAAAGCCGAGATAGGTATTAACCAGTCTCAATAGCTCTCTTTTTTGTTTGGTAACGGAAGGGTCTTCTGCGGAAGAGCCCAGCTTCCCCCAGTACAATGCCGTCACCGCCAGGGCGCGAGCGTTATCATCCAGGGTATAACCTGACGAGACATCACGCCTGGTCAAATTGGCGAACTGGACAATACCAAAGGTATCTGTGAGATGAATAAGATGGTTCAGCTTTATCCTGGGGAGACTCTTCTGCTCACTGATATGGGCCAGGCCCGGAGCATACTCCGAAAAAACCCGGGCATACTGAAGGGCGACATTGGCCCAGGTCATGTTACGAGTACGAAAATAGGCGTTTTCCCCCAGTTGCAGTCTAAGCTTCTCATCTTCCAGAAGACGGAGAATAGCATCGGCGTATGCCTGTGAATTCCTGAAATCAACCACAATGCCGACTTCACCTGTCACCACTTCCCTGGCTTGGGCAAAGGCTGTCGAAATAACCGGCCTACCCATACCCAGGGCATAGGAGAGTGTTCCCGAAACCGCCTGCTTCGGCTCAAGAGACGATGAGATATAGATGTCAGTTGCCTTTAGAAAATGAAGCAATTCACTTAAAGGGAAATACCTGTTATATAGTTTCACATGGTCATAGAGACCCAGCCCGTATACCTTCTCAATGAGAAAATTACGATAACTTTCCCCCTCATTCCGTAGAACTTCAGGATGGGTAGCACCAAAGATAATGTAGACGAAATTGGGATACTGCCTGATTACCTGTGGCAGAGCCTCGATGACGTATTCTAACCCCTTATCTCTATTTATCAAGCCGAAGGTCGAGAGAACCACCCTATCTGAATAGCCAAGCGTCCTCTTAGCCTGCTGAGATGAAGTGTATGGCTGGGAAGGTATCCCATGGGGAATCACTTTAATCTTTTTCTGCGGGATAGCATATTGCTGGGCAAGTATCCCCTTGGACAGGTCGGTCATGACGATGATGGCGCTGGCACTTTCTGCCAGAGACCTCACCACATTGTAGAGTTCTTCATCAGGGTCAGGCAGGACGGTGTGGAAGGTAATCACCAGCGGTTTTCTGAGGGCTTGCACAAAGGGAATCAGGTGGGCGCCGCGCCCGCCGCCAAAGATGCCGAATTCATGCTGGATGTTGACCAACTGGACTTCATCCATCCGGTTTATCCTCAGGGCGGTTTCAGTATATTCTTCCTGGTTATCCTGGTTTATCTGCAAGAAAACCTTCCGGGGATAGCGGTAGCCGAGGACACCGCTGCGGCTCATGGCGACAATTCTGGAAGTAAGCATTGGCGCCAGCATCTCGTCCATGGCGTGGGTAAGGTCTTCGGTAAAGGTAGCAATACCACACACGCGGGGCGGGAAGGTGGAAACGTAAACAACGGTAAGCTTATCGGTTGCCCCTGAGCGAGGCCGTCTTGTTTTATCCAATTTCATTTTGTATATGGCGAGTCCATCGCTGCGTTTATTATTCGCTGCGGTAATCTCCAATGCATACTTCTATTATAATCTTTCCGGCGAGCTTTTGTCATCTGCTGTTTAGCCATCGTGTGATTTTTAAATCGTCAGGTAGCGGAGGTGTGGCGCCACGCTTGGAGCAAACAAAGGACGCCACACGGTTGGCATAATCGTTGATTGTGGCGAGGTCGCTACCTGACAGCATCCCCAGGGCCAGGGCAGCCGTAAAAGCATCGCCGCTGCCGACAGTATCAACCACGTCAGTTTTGTAGCCATCATGGGCATATATCCGCTCCTGGGAATAGAGCAGGCTTCCCCCCGCCCCCATGGTGAGAGCCACGAGTTTAAGATGGAAACGTCTAGAAAGAGCCGAGAGAAGCCGTCGTTCGTCACCCTCCATTGAAAGCAAGCGAGCCAGCACCGGTAACTCTTCTGTATTGAGCTTGAGGACGTGACACGCCTCCAGTGACCACTCGATAATCTCTCTTGAATAGAACGCCTGGCGGAGATTGATATCAAAAATGCAAAGGACACTGGAGGGAATTTTTCTGATGAACGCCCGGATAGTGGCACGAGAAACCTCAGAGCGCTGGGCCAGGGTGCCAAAGGTAACGGCATTGATACTTTTGCCAAGCTCCATTAATGGTTGACTTTGCGGAATAAAGTCCCAGGCAACGTTCTCCTGGATGGTGAACGATGGGTTACCGGCTGCCCCGACTTTAATAGAGACAGTGCCGGTAGGATGTGCCCGGTCGCGAGCCACATACTGGCGGCTCAGAGACAGAGCCTCAAGCCGCGCAAGTATTTCGTCGCCCGGATTATCAGAGCCCACGCAGGAAACTATCAGCCCCTCGCCACCCAGGGCAGTGGCCTGGTAGGCGAAATTAGCCGGGGCCCCTCCCAGTTCTTTGCCGCTGGGGAAGATGTCCCAGAGAAGTTCACCAATGCCAGCCAGCGAATATGTCATTTCGGCATCATCACTGCATCTGTAATCGGCAGGTGCCAATACCGCCGCGCCAGAAATTGAACTGAACATTGGGGTGGTCAGCCAACAGCGACATCGGCACAGCCGTATCAACGATTTTTTTCGAAATCATCAGCGTGGTCAGGCGCATCCCGAAGGGGTTGTCGTCATCCCCGGGGTGCCAGATGGAAACTTTCTCTGCCTGCCACGTTTCCCTAGGGCCGACGCTAAGACCCTGATTTGGAATGTTATGTACCATGCCACTGCCCGATGTACGGGCAGCCTGGACAATGGTGAGCGGGTGCAGGTCGACAATACGTGTTCCGAGCTTACGATATTCCTCCGGTGAAGGGGGATTGTCTACATATCGTCCGGCACGTTTCGGCGGGTCGTTGAAAGCCCAGTGCTTGACGTCACCCTGACCACCCTGCATGACCAGGCAACGGACTCTGTTCCAACTATCAGTATACTCGCTTGAGTGCACTTTCGGGAAGTGTCTATTCTCCGGGGGCATACTAAGGTCATCACGAATTCGGTTGAAGCACAGCTCCATGTCTGCCCTTGCCAGGCTTAACGGGAAGTCGAGATTCACCTCCTTGCCACCGACCACCCACTCATCCATACCCCAGAAATGGCTGTATTTCAGGTTGATTTCCAGTTCGTTGACCAGTCTGGCAACCAGTGGCAGTTGCTCCGTGGGCCCTATCGGACCACAGACGCCGGCAGGATTATCCTCGGTCGCCTGCTGCCAGGCGGTAACATACTCCAGAGCCTCAGCCAGATAGAATTCCTCAAGGGTATCATAGAACCTGATAGCGAAACCGGGACGGCTTAACCCGAGCAGGTCATCACGAGTAAGCCGCTCCGTCTCATCTAGAAGCTCTCGGTCTAATGTGGTGTAGTCCCACCAATCCGGGGCTATTTTGCTCAGCGGTCTCATCTCCTCTCCTTTCCCCATAAATTGCTTAATCTCTCTTCACTGCTACAAGGGCATTCTAGAGATGATAATCGGGGCTGTCAAGCTGGCGGTATGGTCACTCGTCTGAATACTATGCTAAAATAGCAGAGGAGACCGAGACCAGCGGCTCACTTTGTGCTATCCTAGTATAGAAGCGCTAACAGATAAGAGGTTACTGGTGTTAAGGAGGGGTTACTGGTGACGACTACAACCACTGAGTCTGAACAGGTTGAAAAAGCCGGAGAGAGGGCTGAGCGTATTCCTGTGGAGGAAGCTGAGAGACGTTTCTGGCAGATGATGGAGGAACCTTTAGCACAAGCCGTAGAGATAGGCTCGGCTGACATTGTCGTGGGGATTCCCTTTTACAATGAAGTTGATACTATTTGCTCAGTAGCGCAGACGGTGAGAGAAGGGTTGGAGGAGTTCTATCCGGGCCAGAAAGCAATCATTACGGCGGTTGGCTCGCCAGTGGGTAGCGAATGCCTTGAGGCCTTCAGGGGAATGCCACAAAGCGAGACAATAAGGCACATCGCCTTTTTGCTTGATGATGCAAGGCTAAATGGCAAGGGTTGGGCTATCCGTGCCGCTCTGGAAATTGCCCGGATGGTCGGGGCTGATTTGGCTATCCTTGAGGCTGACCTTAAAAGTGAGGAACGCAACGGTGAGATGGCGGGACTAGCTCCAAACTGGATTCATCTTCTGCTTGAGCCCATCAAGAGAGAGGGGATGGACCTGGTTGTTTCTCACTTCAACCGTCACTATCTGGAATCGCCTATTTCCACCCAGTTGGTTTATCCCTTACTTACCGCCATCTATGACTGTCCGATTCATGATGCCTTGGGAGGGCAATGGGGGATTTCCCATCGCCTGCTGCGTACCTATTTGCAGAACTCTTTTTCCCGGCAAAGCACTGAGATTGGCAGCTATGGTATTGACGTCTGGCTGGCAACCAAAGCGGCTACCAGTGGTATCAAGATATGTGAATGTAATCTGGGGCTGAAGATTCCGGGGGCATCGGGGAAAATGGAGCTTAAGTTACGCCATACTGCGGAAACACTATTTGAGCGTATTGTGGCTGACCGGGAGTGGTGGGCGCAGAAGGAAATAGTGGAGATACCTTTGCGGCACTACCTGCCTAACTTCGGCGCCAGGCAGGTGCAGCCAACCAGGTGGGTGGACATAAATGCCGGGCAGTTGCTGTCAAAGTATCGGCGCGGTTTTAACCGATTTCACAGGATTTACAGCGCTATTCTGCCTGACGATATCCACCAGCAACTGGGGGCACTGGCTGGAAGTAATATCGAGGATTTCTCAGTGCCCGACAGCTTGTGGGTGAGGACAATCTATCATTTCTTGCTAGCCTTTGCCTTCAACAGGGACTTTGATAAGGGTGATTTAATAAGTGCCATTATCCCTCTTTTTGAGGGACGTCTGGCCGGGTTTACCTTTGAGACACAGTCGCTGTGGAAAAAGCTGGCATCACTCCGCCGCCGGCAAGCTCAGGAACTGGTAGCCCTTGAAGCGGCGAGCCAAATCGAAGCGCTGGTAGATGAATTCGTCCTTCAAAAACAGGAGCTTCTGCTCAAGTGGGAAAGCAGTGAAGAGGCGCTCAAGCCACCAGTGCCCAAGGTAACCTACCGAGAATTCATTCCCAACGTACATCTGGTAGTGCCCTTGGAAGTCAATAGCCCGGCAGGCTATCCCGTTACTGCCAACGCTATTTATGAAACCATCTTTGCCCGATACAGGACGGAGTTTGATGACTTCATCTATAATAATCTGGGGGTAGCTCGCGATGCCGATTCATCACAAATCGTGCAGCAGATTGATGATTTCATGTGCAGGGTGGAGAGCCAGCTGGATAGTGTTTTACTACCGGGCGACCTCTCGACAGTCGAGGGAACACGCCGGGTAGTTGAGACTATAGTTGGCTACTTTCGGCGAGAGGATATTTTCGCCCTGAATCCAGGGATGGCTTATCGCATTCTATCTAAGAATATTCCTTCCGGCTTGCTCACCCGGCTGGGCTACCCTAGCTGGCCCGCTCTTCTCAGGGAATATGAAGTAAACGAGGTGTTAGCACTGGCTAACTGGTCTGAAGGGCCAGACTATGAAGAAGCGATATTGGCTCTACTCCGTCGTACCATTCAGCCGGAGGATTTCGAATCCACCACCCTACAGCCGATGGTGGTCAGTTATGAGCAGTTACCGTCTCTATTAGAAGTGGGAGAATGCAGTAGTCTGTGTAAGCTGGCTGGTCGGATTGTGGTCAGCAATCTGCGCAAGGGTATGGGTGGCGAGTTCCCGAAACTGCGTTACTTCACCACTATTGCCAAGATGATTATTGAAATGGAAAGGTTGGGTAAGATATGGCGGCGGTGGGCTGACGAGAAGAGAGAGCTAAGAGACAAGGTAGTAAATTCTCTTGAGGGACATTGGGGGAGAGAGCCTCTCTCGGCGCACAATATCTTTGAGAACGGGCATCAACGTGTCCTGGTGCAGCGGGTGAAGGAATTGGTACAGCAGATTGTCGGGACAGTCGGGGATAATGCCACCAGTCTCGCCCTGGCGGCGGACCTGCAAAAAGTGGCTGCTTCTTACCACCTGGCGATGACGCTACCTGATGGTACATTTGTCCCTTGTTCTGCCTGGAGCTGGGCGAGCTACAGCTCTAAGGGAGGAGTTGGACTGCCAACACCTCTTTCGTTGCATGTTGAGCGGGATTGGGCTTCGCAAGACTTCCTGGTAGAGTACTTCGAGGCGTCTGGAGGTAAAGAAGAAGCCGTTGATGAGAAGATAGTGGAGCTTATGGAGCAGGGCAAGGAGTGGCAGGACTTAGCCCCTATCCTGCTCGGTACGGCTAAAGAAGCTGATGCGATAATTCAAATGGAGCCGGCCCCGCCGCCGCAGCCTTCGGCGGGGGCTTTGATACGTTATGACAGGAATCCCATACTTAAGCCTATCAAAAAGCATGCCTGGGAATCAAAATATGTTTTGAACCCGGGTAGCATCAGACTCGGGAAGAAGGTCTATCTGGTGTATCGAGCTACGGGAAAGGACAATATCTCCCGGCTCGGCCTGGCGGTGAGTGAGGACGGATTCAAAATCAGCGAAAGATTGGAGCAGCCGATATTTGAACCGAAAAGCAGCAATGAAGAAAAGGGATGTGAAGATGCCCGGCTGACGCTGATTGGTGGCCGCATCTTCATGCTTTATACTGCCTATAGTAGCATCGCGGCTCAAATCGGGCTGGCTTCTATCGCGGTAAATGATTTTCTGGGGTTTAAGTGGCAAGCCTGGCGAAGGCACGGTATGGTTTTCCCTGGCTTCCCTGACAAAGACGGCGCCCTATTTCCCGAACAGTTTGATGGGAAGTATGCCATGCTGCACCGGGTTGACCCTCACATCTGGATAACCTTTTCTTCTCATCTAAGTTGCCCCTGGCCGAGAAAGGAGCACAAGATACTGACTGATTCAACCTACGGAATGCTGTGGGATGGGAAGAAAATCGGCGGTGGGGCGCCACCGATAAAGACCAGGTATGGCTGGTTGCTGATAACTCATGGTGTTGATTATCTCCGAGTCTATCGGCTGGGTGTGCTTTTGCTCGACCTGGTCGACCCGACGGTTGTCATCTACCGTTCTCCCAATGCCATCCTCGAACCCCAGGAGAAATATGAAAAAGGTGAACCAGGTAAGGACTGGGTGCCCAATGTGGTATTTACCTGCGGCGCCGTGCCCAGAGAAGACGAGAAGGATATGCTTGGTGCTGAGGACGAGCTATTGGTCTACTATGGGGCCGCCGATTCGGTGATTGGCGTGGCTACCGCCAGAGTGAGTGACCTGATTCCATCCGAGTACCTGAACGATTAGCGACAAACACTGGCGTCACTAGAAAGACTAACCCAGGCACATGGCTCGCCGGCTGCCCTTGACCAATGCCAGCAATGTTACTATGGGTTATTGACCGTCATATTGTTGACTTCCTATCGCTAATTAATGCTATAATTCAAGGTAAACATGGATAGTGACCTGGAAAATCTCCGTAACCGGGTTGTTGCCTTCTGTGATGAGCGGGACTATTCTCTGGCACCGGAGGCGGAAAAAATCCTGCGTGATATTGTGCGCATGAAGGAGACGGTCGGCGACTACTATTGCCCCTGCCGCGAACGGCGACACCCGGATACGGTCTGTGTCTGCAAGCCAGTACGCAACGGCTTGGTGGACGTGATGGGGTCTTGTTTTTGCAACCTCATAGTAGCCAAAAAGTCATGAAGGAGGTGGGTCATGTCAACAGCGACTGTGATTACGGCGCAGCGTTACTCCCAGGGATTTACCTGCGAAGCTTACCTTAACCAACTAGGTGATACACGGCGGCGGTTTGCCGAACATGAGGCGGCCTTCCGACTGGCCTCAACCGATGCCCGGTTTTTCAAAGATACAGTGCGGCGTCTCGGTCATGTTAAGCTGGTAGCCATCGTTGAGGACTGGTGTCCGGACGTCCACCGGGGGCTGCCGGTCATGGCGGCGATTGCTCAAGCGAGCGGCATGGATATGCGAGTTTTTCCACGAGACAAGAACCTCGACATTATGAACCTCTATCTAAATCAGGGTAAGTTTATGTCTATCCCGGTGTTTGCCTTCTTTGATGAGAATCTCAATCCGCTGTGTCACTGGATTGAGCGCCCCAAGGTGGCTACTCGGTTTACGGAGGAGCTGGCCGCCGAGCTAGCCAAGAAAAAACTGAGCGAAGAGGAACTGCGCCAGGAGAGGCGCCAGCGCAGTCAGCTATTGGCTGACAGTTGGCGCCAGGAGACCGTCAAGGAATTGAGACAACTCTTCACCAGGATACAGCCGGCCACCAGGTAGTTCGATTTACGGGTCGGACTGCTCGCCTTCGTTGTGCCCGCCCATTGATGCCCTGAGATGCCTCGTATCAGGTCACTTAATAAGATGTATTGTGCTGGCAACCTCCATAAAGCTGAAGCCAGTGGCTGTCTTTAGACTTTCTGCAAGGTGTTCACAACATTCCAGAGCCAGGTCTGCGCCATTAGATAATCAGCACTGTAAAATAGGGAAAGCGATGAAGGCGAGATGAACAGTATGGCGGCAAAGAATCCCCTTAAAGTCACGGATACTACCTTACGGGACGGTCAGCAGTCGCTCTTCGCTACCCGTATGCGCACCGAAGATATGGCCAACATCGCCGCCGAAATGAACCGGGCGGGTTTTTACTCTGTGGAAGTCTGGGGGGGAGCAACTTTTGATGTCGCCACTCGTTTCTTGAATGAGGACCCGTGGGATAGGCCCCGTATCCTCAAGAGAATGATGCCGGACACACCGCTGCAAATGCTGCTCCGGGGCCAGAGCTTAGTCGGTTATCGCCACTATGCCGATGATGTGGTAAACGCCTTCGTAGGCCAGGCGGCTGAGGTTGGTATCGACATTTTCCGCGTCTTCGATTCTTTGAACGATGAGCGTAATCTGGAAACCTGCCTTAAGGCTATCAAGGAATCCGGCAGACATGCCCAGCTAGCCATCTGTTACTCACTCACCGAACGTAAAATGGGGGGACCGGTATATAACCTTGACTACTACATTAAAAAAGCACAAATACTGCAGGCTATGGGAGCCGATAGTATCTGTATCAAGGACATGGCCGGGCTCCTTGCCCCCGACGATGCCTATACCTTGGTGAAAGCCCTTAAGCAGTTCCTCAAGGTGCCTTTACAGCTACATACCCATTATACCAGCGGTATGGCCTCCATGACCTGCCTCAAAGCCATTGAGGCGGGGGTAGATATGATTGACACTGCCCTCGCCCCATTTGCCCTGCGGTCATCACACCCGGCCATTGAGCCAATTATAGTTGCTCTGCAGGGAACTGCCCGAGACACCGGGCTTGACCTGGGCCACATGCTTAAGATAGGGGAATATCTTGAGTCTATCGTCCCCAGGTACCGTGAATATTTGAATCAAACCCGGCTATCGGTCATCGACACTAATGTACTGGTACATCAGATTCCTGGCGGCATGATTTCCAATCTGGTCACCCAGCTTCGCCAGACCAATGCTCTTGACAAGCTTAGTCAAGTGTACGAAGAGGTGCCACGCGTTCGTAAGGATTTGGGCTATCCACCCCTGGTTACCCCGACCAGCCAGATAGTCGGCGTTCAGGCTGTCCAGAACGTGATTGTCGGCCGCTACAAACTGATACCAACCCAGGTAATAGATTACTGTCGTGGCTTGTACGGGCGTCCCCCAATTCCCATTGACCCCGACGTGCAAAGAACGGTACTCAACTACACAAAGAACAATAAGCCCATAATAACTAGCCGTCCGGCGGATTTACTTGAGCCGGAACTGGACAGGACTCGGGAATCAATCAAGGACTTCACCCAGGATACCGGTGACATTCTCACTGTAACGCTTTATCCCGCCACCGGACTCCGCTTCGTAATGCAAAAGTACGGACTGGAGGTCCCATCCTGAATATTTCAACTTTTGTTTCTAATAGTGCCCAACTACCTCTCAACCCGTCTGGGTGCTATGTGTACCTACGGATACCCTGGTTTTTATTCAAGACGGACTATCTTTCAGTTAAATATGGCGTTATAATAAGCAAAAGGGAATTTTGGGGTGAGCGGATTGAAACCTCAGTCGCAGCGGGCTTCAGAAAGCGGTTCGGCGACAACATTAGCGGAGGTCCTGGTTTCTCAGCAAGTGGCCCATGATGCCGCCTTACCATCGATTGTCTTGTCTAAGAACCTTCTAGATAGGCGGAAATTCCTCATTCAGGCGGCGGCTCTGGCGCTTTCGGGCGGAGCTCTGGTTACGTTGCTGGAAGCATGTACCGCCGTTAAGCCGCTGGCGCCCTCGCCAGAACCAATGCCTATTGCGCTCTCGCCAGAACTAACGCCGACTGTTCCCCCACCACCGGAAGCGGCAACGGAAACTGCAAATCTCTCCCCTACACCGACAACGGCGCCAATGCCAGCAGCAACACCTCCTACTGGCTTGGCCACGGAGCGCGCCCGGATTGGGCACCTGCTACGAAGAGCCGGCTTTGGGGCAACCCAGACGGAGTTAGACCGATTTACGGCGATGGGTGTATCGGCTACGGTTGACTACTTACTAAACTACGAGCAGGTAGACGACAGTGCCCTAGAAGCTCGTTTGAATGGACTGAATCTGGACCTGGAAAAGCTTGTTGACCTCCAGCGATGGTGGCTCCTTCAGATGATTTATAGCATGCGTCCCCTCCAGGAGAAGATGACGCTTTTCTGGCATGGTTTGCTTACCAGTGGTTTCAGTAAAGTCGGCAAGGGACCTTATATGTATGCTCAGAACCAGCTCCTCAGAAAGTTGTGTCTCAGCCCTTATGACCAATTGCTGAAAGCGATTGCTCAAGACGCTGCCATGCTCATCTGGTTAGACAGTCAGGTCAATAAAAAAGCGGCGCCCAATGAGAACTTTGCCCGTGAGTTGATGGAGTTGTTCAGTATGGGTATCGGCCCCTACACCGAGGGCGATGTGCGCCAGTCGGCCCGTGCTTTTACCGGCTGGGGGCTACGCCAGAAAGTATTCAACTTTACTCCCGAACAACACGACTTTGGTACTAAGATATTCTTGGGACGCAGTGGTAATTTCGACGGTAATGATATCATTGACATTATCATGGAGCAACCGGCCACCGCTGAGTTTATCTCTCGCAAGCTCTTCACCTTTTTCGCTTATGATGACCCAGCGCCTGAAGTGGTAACTAAGCTAGCCAGTACTTTCCGTAACACCCAGTACAGTATCAAAGAGGTAATGCGCGAGATTTTAATCTCTCCGGAGTTCTATTCGGCTAAAGCCTATCGCGCCAAAATCAAAAGCCCGGCGGAACTGATTGCTGGAATGGTGCACACCCTGGAAATCGAGACTGATGGTAGCGGACTACCGGCGTTTGCTGACCGTATGGGGCAGAGCCTTTTTAATCCCTTTGATGTATCTGGATGGCCCGGTGGCGCGGTATGGATTAACAGCAACACCTTATTGCAGCGTCTGAATTTTGCTAACCGGGTATCCACTGCCCGGAGCCGTCGCTTCCAGTTTACTCCAGTGGAAACAGTCCGACGACTTGGCCTCTCATCAGCTGATGAAGTAGTCACCTATTTCGTTCATCTTCTGTTAGATAGTAACATCTCGGTTCAAGAGCACAATATTTTGGTGGCTTTTGGTCAGGGTTTGAATATCCTTGGTGAGCCATTGGGCAGCCAGAGTCCTAGCGTGGATGAAAAACTGCGAAGCGTGGTCTACCTGATACTGGCAGCACCGGAGTACCAGCTCGCTTAAATTAGGAGCGGAAAGTGGTTATTACACGTCGGCAATTACTAAAAGGTGGCATCTCTCTGTTACCAGCCCTGGCATTCCTTTCTGCCCCCTGGCGGCGTGAGATTCTTTTTGCTTCTTCCGCCCTAGCGGCGACACCGGCCGACCGTACCCTGGTGGTGGTCCAGCAAGCTGGCGGGAATGACGGGCTCAACACAATCATCCCTTACAGCGACGGACACTACTATGACCTGCGGCCTAACATCGCCATTCCTCAGGAGGAAGTCCTACCTCTTAACAACGAGGTAGGCTTCCACCCCGAACTGGTCAAATTCAAAACACTGTGGGATAAGGGGAATCTGGCGATTGTTGAAGGCGTCGGATACTCGCTGCCAAGCCTCTCGCACTTTCAGTCGATGGATATCTGGCGATTTGCCGACCCAGAAGTCAAGGTCAGGCAAGGTTGGCTGGGGCGTTATCTGGAAACATTGGATGGCAGTCGGGGCGATGTCTTTCCGGGCTTGGCCGTAGGGCGAACACTGCCATTAGAACTTTACTCACCACAGGTATCGGTCACCATTGTTGAGAGTCTTTCCTTGTACCAGTTTCAGGGCGATTCACGCTATCCCGACGCCACTCAAGGACGTACCGAAGCACTAAGTGGGATTTATGATGCTGCGCCGCAAGACAGCCCCTATGCGGCTCTCTTCCACAATACCCTTGGAGCAACCCACCAGAGTTCAGCAGCGCTGATGCAAGCAGATAAAGCCTATCAACCCGGAGTGGATTACCCTGACAGTTCCTTAGCCGGAGGGCTACGAATTCTAGCCGAAGCCATCACTGGTAATTTAGGTGTCAGAGTGGGGCATGTCACTATCGGCGGTTGGGATACTCACGCCAATCAGAAGCCGGACCACGCCAGGCTGCTCCGGACTTTGTCTGAGGCACTTTATGCTTTTTACCAAGATTTGAAAGCACACGGTAAAGATGGCGATGTACTAATCATGACCTGGTCTGAATTTGGTCGGCGTGTGACGAGTAACGCCAGTGATGGCACTGACCATGGTACGGCGGTACCAGTCTTCTTCTTAGGCACACCTGTAAAGGGTGGTTTCTATGGCCAGCGACCAGACCTGGGTTCCCTCTCCAGTAATAACCTGCGCTTTACTACTGATTTCCGCACGGTCTACGCCACGGTGCTGGAGGGATGGTTTAAAACACCACCAGATGCCATTCTAGGAAAACAATTCGAGACACTGCCTATCTTTAATGCCGGAATGCCGGTGTAGCCTGATCATCCTCTAAGAAAGAGCCTAGCATAAGCCTCACCAAACTTCCCTTCTTGGGCACAGGAGAGGCTCTCTTTTTCTTAGCGAATAGATTGTACCTCTGTGATTGGACCGATAAGGTTAGGAGAGTCTGGCGGGGTGTTGCGTTATTCTGAGGAGGCTTCACTATTTAGGCACCATTCGCATACTTATTCATGGGTATGGCTCGCTATTTTGTGTCCAGCACGAATAATGGCGTTCTGGATTTCCGCGTACGCCCGGCCACCATTCCTGTAGGTCACCCTGACCCGCTTCTGACCACCATCTACCTCAACATTTTCAACCGTTCCCAATTTTTGCAGGGCGTCCCTGATTACGGTTTCACAGCCTTCGCAGTGGATACTGGGGACTTCGATGGTCAGCACGTGCCTTTCCTCCGTTCTTTGGAATCGGGGCAGACGAACCAGTCGACCGCCAAAGGAATTGAGCAGCACCACGGTTACACTGGCCGCCATGGCAACCATCGCCCAGACCGGATGAACCAGACCGGTAACTGCTGCCGGAACACCGATGCCGTTAAAAAGAAAGGCCAGGGACACATTCTGCACAGTCTTGTTGTAGCTGTTTTTGGCAATGTTGCGGGCTTCAGTCACGCCGCCGAGGCTTTCACCAATCAGTACTATATCCGCCGATTCAATGGCGATATCGGTACCAGCGCCGATAGCAATGCCGACGTCCGCCTGCATCAGGGCCGGAGCATCGTTGATGCCATCCCCCACCATAGCCACGCGGTATCCCTGCTTCTGGAGCTTGCGTATCTCGTCAGCCTTATTGTTCGGTAAAACTTCTGCCAGCACCTGCTCTATCCTCACTTCGTCTGCCACCGCCCTGGCGGTACGCCAGTTATCGCCGGTGACCATCACCGGCTCCAGTCCTGTTTCCTTCAAGCGCTGGATTGCCTCCAGAGCATCCTCTTTGATGGCATCGCCAATGGCAATCACTCCCCAGGGGTTTCCATCCACAGCTACCAGCACCACCGTCTTGCCTTGTTCCTCAAGCTTGGCCTGGCTCTTCTCCAGGATTGAAGTAGCAACGCCGCTTTCCTTAAGAAAGTGTGCCGTGCCAATGCTCACACGCTTACCGGCAATGGTGGCAATCACCCCTTTACCGGCGTGCGCTTGAAAGTCCTCGGCTGTGGTGGTCTCAATACCCATAGCATTAACGTACTGTACGATTGCCTCAGCTAGAGGATGCTCTGAGGAAGCCTCAGCCGTAGCGACAAGCCGTAAAAACTCATCCTGGTCGATTTCCTCCACTATTCCCACATCGGTAACCGCTGGTCTACCGGCAGTGATGGTGCCGGTCTTATCCAGTACCACTTTGCGCACATCCTTAAATACCTGAAAGGCTTCGCCGGAGCGCATCAGGATTCCCTTCTCAGCGGCAATACCCCCGCCCCGTATCATTGCCAGGGGAGAGGCCATACCCAGGGCACAGGGGTAGCCCATCACCAGGGCGGCCAGGGCAGCAAACACGGCCCGACTAAAATCAGGCTGCCCGGTCACGACCCAGGCTCCGAGTGTCCAGATAACAAAAGCCAGCCCGGCGGCGATAAGAACGCCGGGGACAAAGTATTTGAGTACCCGGTCAACCAGTACCAGGATTCCCGGCTTTAGTGCCCGGGCTTCCTGAATGTGCTGGGCTACTTTTTGAAGAAAGCTCTCCGCTCCGACGCGGCTGACCTTTACAAGCATCATCCCCGCCTGGTTAATTGAGCCGCCGACCACCTCATCGCCGGCTGACTTCTCGACCGGGAGCGGTTCCCCGGTGACCAGGCTCTGGTCAACGGTTGAATGCCCTTCTGCCACTGTTCCGTCGACCGGAATGGACTCCCCTGGTCGGAGGCGCACCAGGTCGCCGGTCTTCACCTCGCTGATGGGCAATTCCTGCTCTTTGCCGTTGCGGAGCACCCGTGCGGTGGCTGGCTGGAGAGCCAGTAGCCTCTTTATGGCTTGGGAGCTTCGCGTCCGGGCCACCAGAGATAGATAACCGGAGAACAGGTGATAGGCGGTGACAAACGTAGCCACGCCGAAGAAATCGGGAATTGGGAATTCAGGTCTGAAAAAGCCGATAAAGCCCCCGGCAAGTCCGGCGAAGGCGGCAAACTCCAGCAGCACGTGCTGGTTGAGGATACCTCGTTTAAGCGATGCCCAGGCCATCTTCTTGATGTGCCGGGCCGGCCCGAACATCGTCCCCAGAGCTAAGGCAAGCATCGGCCAGCGGAACCAGGGCTGCATGAAGCCGAGCCTCATTAAAACCATGAAAATCACCACGACGCCGGCAGCGGTGGCACCGATAAGGAACTTGTTGCGCGCTACCCTGAGCTCAGCCTCTTCTTCCTCAAAGCTCCTCACTTTTTCCGGGTCGCGCCAGGTATAGCCCATGGCCACCAGGGTATCTTTAATCTGCTGGGGAGTGGCCCGTGCCGGGTCATACTGAATTAAGGCTTCTTCGTGGGCAAGACTGATGCTGGCATCTTTTACACCTTCAATTTTGAGGAATGCCTGACGGAGCGTTTCCACGCAGAAGGAGCACTGCATGCCCCCGATTTTGACCTGGAGCTTTTTTAGATTATCGGCAAGCGTAATCGTATTCATGTTTCACACCCTTGTCAGCCACATGGCCGTTACCTCTGTCCGCCGGGCCAGGTCAACACCGGCATGTTTACCACGGCCCCGCGGGGTTGTATTGTCAGCTCGTTCTTTGACGCGGCCTCGTTTATCTCCTCGACTGAGCGTAGCTCTCTGGCGACCGAACCTTCTTTCCAGCTCGTGAGTCTGACAGAACGCAACGGGCTGTAGCCATCATCGCCGGGCGCCCAGTCGAAAACGTCCGCCTGGGAGCCGAACGGACCGTCACCCTTGATGCCATTGGTGAAGACGTAGACGTTTGCCAGTACAGGCTCAGGAACCCGCGCCAGACCGGGAACAAGCAATACCTTCGGCCCCATCATCATGGTCAGCATATCGGCGACCTGAACGTCTGATGCTTCGGTGTGAATGAAGTGAATTACCTCTCCTTTGTAGAAGCCCCGTACGGGAGGGACAAGGTCATCTGACCGCACCGGTGCCGGCGGCATTCCTTCAGGCATGCCGGGAGCACAGGCGCTAAGAACAATTAACGAAGCTAATACCAACGCAAGCAAAAGAGCAACTACTTTTGTCTTCACGTTTTTACCTCCTATCTAAGTTTTCAAGCTATTTTCTCTTTTCTATTGTAACCTACGAAGATTCTCACAAAAGCAACTTACACTCCAATAGGGGGACACGGCGGGAATCGATAGGGGGTTATTTAATTATCATTTCGGCCTGATGTAGACTTCTTTAGGTTGTTATCCGTTTGCTCCGACTTTTGGGTCGTCTACTTGTTGGGGAGCAGGGCAACAGCTCCGGTTGATGGTTTGAAGGCGCCGATGTAGCGCCCAGCCAAGTAACACCAGGGAGGCGATACCAATATAAAGCTGGGCTGGCGCGAAAAAGGTAAGCGCCCCGGAGGTACCGAGCAGCAAGAGCACCAGCTTGTTGCAGATGGGGCAACCGACTGCCAGGAAAGAGAGAAATCCTCCGGATACAGCTTTGCCACTGCCGTGAGCTTGCGCCGACAGGGTAAAAGTGCCCGCAATAAGGCCCGCCAGGAGTCCTGTCAGCGCCCAGATAATATAGTCCTGTAGGCGAACCGGCGTCATCCGGGTGAAAAATGGGTTATCAAAAATAGCGGTTGGAATACCAATCAGGATAAGGGTAACGGCTGCTCCCGCGGCTGCAATAATCCAGCTACGGAGGCGGAAAAGTTGAAATACAGACCCCCATTGCCAGTACCACAATTTCATCACCTGACACCCCCCTAACGGTCAACACCGGCAGCAAACCACTCTATTGCCGCAATAGTATATCACTTAATTACCGGCTATTCCACGCAGCAACTCATCGTGGCAATGTCTCGCTTGAAAGATTGGGCTACACGTTTGATAGCTTCGCTCATGGTGGGGAAGACATGCACGGTATCAACGATATCATCGATGGTTAGTTTATACTTCACCGCCAGGGTCGCCTCGTGGATGAGGTCGGCCGCCATCGGCGCTACCATGTGCACCCCGAGGATGACCTGTGTCTCCGGATGAATCGCCATCTTCACTAAGCCCCGTGTCTCCTTGATGGCCATAGCTTTAGGTACCAGGGCTATCTCCAGGGTACGGCAGGCGCAGGTGTTGAGGCGGCGCATTTCCTCTTCTTCGGTAATGCCCACGCTGGCTACCTGGGGGTCAGTGAAAACGGCCTTGGGTACTGAATCGTAGTCGATGGCTTTTTTCGTCCCCTCCAGGGCATTGCCGGCGGCGATATAGCCTTCCTTAGCCGCCACCGTTTCCAGGAAAGTCTTACCGACCACATCACCCGCCGCCCAGATATGAGGCGCTGAAGTACGCAGATTCTCGTCTACCTCGATGAAGCCGCGCTGACTCACCTTGACCCCGGCTAGCTCGAGGCCCATATCGTTACTGTTGGGCGCAACTCCCGTGGCCAGTAGCAACTGCTCACCCCTGACGCTTATCGGCTTTTTACCTATCCTGGCAGTTACAATCTTCAGGTTTCCTGCCTCGCCAAGCTCCTCGATATCCACCCCGGTATGAATCTCAATGCCTTCTTCTTCAAGGCAGCGCTGAAGCTCATTGGCAATCTCCGGCTCGGCCAGGGGCAGAATCTGTTTCTCTTTCTCCAGCACGGTCACCTTTGTGCCGAAACGGGCATACATCTGGGCGAACTCAAGGCCGATAGGGCCGGCGCCGATAACTATCATCGATTCCGGTAGCCGGGACAGACTTAACGCCTCACGGTTGGTGATGTAGGTGACTTTGTCCACGCCCTTGAAGGGCAGAATACGGGGGCGGGAGCCGGTGGCAATGATGAATTTGTCTGCTTCAAGAGTCTGCCCAGCCACTTCTATCTGTTGCGGTGAGATGAACCTGGCCCTGCCTTCTATTACCGGGATTTTAAGCTCAGCGGCGATACGTATATAGTTACTCTGCCGCAGGGAAGCTACCAGCTCATCCTTTTCCCCAATAGCTGTCTCGAAATCGAAGTTGGATGAAGGCTCGTTCCTGACCGCTTTGAAGCGGGGATGCTGGGAGTTGTAGAGTTCGCTGCCCACTTCCAGAAGAATCTTGGAAGGCACGCAGCCGACATTAACGCAGGTGCCACCAATAGGCAGTCCGCCGTTAATAATGACTGCCTTAGCCCCCAACTCCGAAGCCTTGATGGCCGCAGCGAAGCCCCCCGCTCCGCCTCCAATCATGATGATGTCATACTTTGCCATGTCTAATCCTCCTCACTGAATGTATTTACCCGGGTACATGCCCAAATCTGCTCGGCATTACGGGCTATCATCATCTGGGAAATCTCCAGCAGACGGCGAACTTCTCCGTCAGCAATGCTGTAGTAGACAAACTTACCCTCCCGCCGTGTATTCACGAAACCGCATTGTTTCAGGCAGGACAGGTGATTGGAGACCCGTCCTTGACTCGACCCCACCAGGCCAACCATCTCTCTGACATTCTTCTCGCCATCAAGCAGTGAATCCAGAATCTTAAGTCGGCTGGGGTCACCCAGGGCGCGAAAAAACTTGGTGGTGAGTGCCAATTTCGTGGCAGTTCTCGCCTCGTTTTCTGTTGAAATGTTATTCATACTCATCCTCTCATATTCGGTTATAAGAATATAATACCTGATAGAATTGTCTTTGTCAAGCTCCTGAATGGATTGGCTTTAGTGACATAAGCTACCTTTCAAGTAGAGAATTTTCCAGGTAGTGAACACTGAACCAGTTTTGAGGGTCAGTCCAGACCTGCTTTACCCTGAAACCGGCCCTAGCCGCCATCTGCTCGAAATCATCGAGGCTGAACTTATAAGAGCTTTCCGTCCAGATGCTCTCACCCATATGGAATGGTATGGTAGTTTCACCCAGATGTACCTCCTGCTCTCTCAGGCTTACCAGGTGCATCTCAATCCGGCTTTCTCCAGGATTATAAAAGGCGTAGTGTTCAAAGGCATCAAGCTCAAAATCAGCGCCGAGCTCACGGTTTATCCGTTCCAGTAGATTAAGATTGAAGGCGGCGGTGACACCCTTACTATCATTATAAGCCCGGTGCAGGATAGCCGGGTCCTTCTTCAAATCGACGCCAATGAGTAGGCCGCCGCCCTCCCCGCACACCCCGGCAACATGTTCCAGGAATTGTATGGCTGGCACAGGGTCGAAGTTACTGATTGTTGAACCCGGGAAATAAACCACGGTGCGGGCGCAGTATCCTCCCGGAACCGGTAACTCAAAATTACCGGTGTAATCAGTGCAGACAGGCAGCACTTCCAGTTGGGGATAGTCGGCGCTTAACTCTTGGGAAACCTGTAACAACTGTTGCCCTGAGATATCTATTGGCGTATAAGCCGTCGGGTTATCCAGATTATCCAGGAGAAGTCTTACTTTCTGGCAACTGCCACTACCGTATTCGAGGAGGAAAGCGCCTGGTCCGATAAGCTCCGTTATCTCTTCGATGCAGTCGGCCATTATTGCCGTTTCCGTGCGGGGGATGTAGTATTCATCGAGAGTGCAGATAAGCTCGAACAGATAAGAACCCCTATCATCGTAGAAATACTTAGAAGGCAGTTCCTTTTGCGGTTTCCGCAGACCATGCATCACCTCGGCACGGAAGCGTTCTAAACCTGGCGAAGCATCTTTTACCATCGTCCTGATAATCTTCTGAGGTCTCATATCAAAGCTCTCCTTTCTGCACTATATTTGTTTCCGGGCTATTTGCAGGGCATAAGCCGGACGGTGTTCTTTTCTTCCAGTACCTGAGCCAGAGCCGAGATGGTCTCATTGATTTCTTCTTGGGTAGTGTTACGGGATAGCGAGAAACGCACCGAGCAATGGGCTGCCTCTTCCGTCCGTCCCATAGCCATGAGCACATGCGTCGGCTCCGGCGAGCCTGACTTACATGCCGACCCCGAAGAAAGCGAAATTCCGTGCTGGTCCATAGCAATGACCACCGATTCTCCGCGCAGAGCGGGTAAAGTCATATTGAGTGTATTCCACAGTCTCTCCTCCGGGTGACCGTTCAAGATAGCCCCCGGGATGAGGCTTTTTATGCCTCGCTCAAGACTATCTCTCAGCTCTAGCATCCGTTCGGAGTCACGGAGAGTGTAGCTGGCTAGTTCGGCCGCTTTGCCCAGACCGACAATAGCCGGGACATTTTCTGTGCCGGCGCGCAGTCCGTTTTCCTGCTTGCCGCCGTGCACCAGCGGTTCAAGCTCAAGCCCCTTCTTGATGTACAAAGCGCCGATACCCTTCGGCCCGTGGAACTTGTGTGCCGACAGACTGAGCATGTCCACTCCCAGTTCCTCGACATCTACCCTTATCTTGCCCACTGCCTGGACAGCGTCAGTATGAAACAGTATTCCTCTCTGGTGAGCCATGGCAGCCAGTTCTCTGATGGGCAGAATGGTGCCCACCTCGTTATTAGCCATCATAATGGAGACTAAAATAGTGTCATCCCTGATGGCTTCCTTAAGTTCTGACGGAGCCAGCCAGCCGTTTTCGTCAACGTTAAGGTAAGTCACCTGATAACCCATCTTTTCCAGGAAGTGGCAGGTGCTCAGAATAGCCGGATGCTCGATGGTGGTAGTAATGATGTGATTGCCCTTGCCGCGTCTGGCAAAGGCTGTGCCTTTCAATGCCAGGTTGTCGGCTTCCGAACCACCGCCGCTGAAGATAATTCTGCGGGGAGACGAGTTAATTAGTTTCGCCACCTGCCGCCGGGCGGTTTCAACGGCTTCGCGGGCGTCTCGCCCTACTTCATAAATGCTGGACGGGTTGCCATGAGCGCTACCCAGATAGGGCATCATTGCCTCACGCACAGCCTCGGCTACCTCGGTGGTGGCGTTATTATCGAGGTAAATCAAACGTTCTGATCTTGTGGCTCCGCTCAGCGCAGTTGTCGTTTCGAACCCAAAATCCGGCGCTTGGGCAACAATGCCGCGCCTCTCCTCAGTGCCAGCCGCCACCTTTGCCACTTCACAGAGAAGAGCTTTGTAGACCGGGAAGCCGGAAATTCTATCGTAGTTATGAAGGTCGGTAAGCTCATTAACATTTCGTTCCTGCCACTCTTTGGGGCCAACGGGGGTGCCGCCGCCGAACATACATTCAACCGCCCCCTTCATGATGTCAGCCGTGACGCGGGCTCTGAAGGATACGCTGCCTCTAGGTGAGCTAACCCGTACCAGGTCACCGCTGACGATGCCTCTCTCCTCCGCATCCTGGATGTTGATGTCTACGGTCGGCTCCGGGTTGTCCTTCACCAGTCCGGCGATGCCATGGTGCTGTGACCTGAAGTCGGTCTGAGGTCGGGCGCCTGAGTTGAATACCAGCGGGAATTTTTCTGTCATTCTGGGAGCACCCAGTGGACCCTCCGTGGGCTCAATATACTTGGGTAGCGGTTCGTAGCCGTATTCCTCGAAGGTTGTCGACCATATCTCAAACTTACCGCTGGGGGTGTCAAAGCCCGGTTTTCCATCCGGGCGCAGGCTGCCCTTTTGCCATTTCTTGTATTCCATCATCGCTGTCGGGATTCTGACCCAGCCTCCGGCGGCCTTCACTTCCCCAAGCGCGTAGCCGGAACCATCAAGAGCCAGTCGAATCATCGCCTCTTCAGTCTGGGGAAACAGGTGACCATAGCCGAGGTGCCTGGCAAGCTCAGCCATGATAAGGTAATCGTTGCGGGCTTCGCCCACCGGCTCGATTATTCTCTCCCGCAAGCGGAAAATAGGCCCATAAACCATGTAAGAATAATTCTCGAACATGGTCGTCGCCGGCAGCATGATGTCAGCGTAGGCAGCATCCGCGGTCATCTGCCGGTCAATGCAGACCAGAAAATCCAGCCGTGCAAGCGTCTCGCGCCAGATTGATGTTTGCGGCCAGGAAGTGAGCATGGAACTGCCGTGAATAAGCAGACTGCGCACCGGATATGGCTGACCGTGAAGAACCGAATCCACCAGGGCGATAGCGTGAGACTCTTCGCGATAGCCGGTGTATATGGGAAATTCTTTCCGTCCGATAGCCAGCTCCAGGTCCGGGTTTTTCAGGTTAGAAGAGTGATTTATCTGAAAATGGCTGCCCAGCATATCAAGCCCGATGCCGCCGGGAACATCCAGTTGACCGGCCAGAGCAAACAGGGTCAGTATCGCTCGGGCTGATTGCACGCCGCTATTGGAGTACTCCAGCCCGGTATACATCAGCAGAGAAGCCCCTACGGCGCTGGCGATGCGGTGCGCCAGCTCTCGAATCGTTTCCGCCGGCACGCCGGTAATGGTCTCGGTAACTTCCGGAGAGAAGTGTTGCGTGTAAGTTTTAAGTTCTTCAAAACCGTGGCACCAGTTTTCGGCAAAGTCCTCGTCATAGAGGTCTTCGTCTATCATTACCTCAATCATGCTCAGAGCCAGAGCGCCGTCAGTACCCGGCCTGACCGGCACCCAGCGGGCATTGGTGCGAATCGCGGCTTCGTTCCGCCGGGGGTCGATGACGATTATCTCGGCGCCACGGCGGGCGGCGGCTTCGAGGCGTCGCATATCCGCCGGTGGTGAGTCAGTCGCCGGATTGGTTCCCCAGACAAAAATTGTTCCGGCATTTTCAATATCGGTAAACATGTTGGTCTGCATCCGTCCCATCGTTACGTGCGGGGCAATCATTTGAAGAGAAACATAACACAGCGCCCCCACGCCGGTGGTATTGGGCGAGCCAAATGGGAACAAGACATTGGAGGCGGAAGATACCGTTACTCCCTTGGGCTGGAACATATCACATAATGACTGTTCCTGAGCGCCCCGTCCGGTATAAATGGCGACCGTCTCCGGCCCCGATTCTTTCTTGAGCTGGTTGAACTTTTCGGTGATGATGCCATAAGCTTCATCCCAGGTAATCCTTTCGAATTGATATGAACCCTTAGCCCCAACCCGCCTCAGCGGATGTCTCAACCTGTGCTCGGAATAGACTATCTCCGGCGAGTGTTTGCCTCGGCGGCAGAGCATCCCCAGGGTATGCTCACCGTCCGGCCTGATGTCCACCAGTCTACCTTTGTCAAGAAGAACTTCCACCCAGCAGCCCGCCGGGCATATGCCACAGAGTCCTTTTACCCATCCGTCTCTGTTCATACTCAACTCCTTTGCAACGTATTTGCCGTCAGATAACTCTTTTACTCAAATTCAGGTAATTATATAACAAGCAGGAGCGTCAGTATTGCCAATATCAAGAACAGTATCCCGACGAACTTACCCATGACACGGGGATTAGTGTTATTTGCCAGGAGCACCCCGATTTGCGCGCCAACGATAACACCGGGCACTGTGAAAACCAGGATGGAAGCAACGTCGCCGAAAACAGAGGTGCTCCTTTCAGCAATGAGAAAATAAGCGTGAATGACCGAACCGCCAATACCGGCCATCATGGCGATGGTGGCGATTACCGTAGCGACAGGAAACATAAACCAGAAACTTAAATCTATCATTCGTCCTTTTCCCTGGTTTCCAACAGGCTATGACGGGCAAGCGCCGCGGCGCCTATCGTCCCGGCTTTGTTACCAAGGCCGGCGGTGGTGATGCACAGTTCTTCGACGGCTATCTCCAGGGCATTACGCCGCACTATAGGCTCGGCTGTTGTGCACCATCTTGACAAAGTGCCCGGCTCTGCTCAGCCCCACGCGACCATGGCCCTACTCAGGTGATGGCGCCAGTGTCTGAAAGATTGGCTCCAGATTAAGCGTCTTGAGCCTGCCTGCTTTCTTCCGGCAACCTATAACTTCTTACGCTCCAGCGCCATAATCTTCTCCAGCCTTCGCTGGTACGGTTGCTCGTGGGTAAAATTGGCTTCGAGGAAATTGGTCACCAGTTCCAGTGCTAATTCCACCCCCACGATGCGTGCCCCCAGGCAGAGCACGTTCATATCGTCATGCTCAACGCCCTGACGGGCTGAATAGGTATCGTGACAAAGGCCGGCGCGGATGCCGGGGACTTTATTGGCCGCGATGCAGGCGCCGACGCCGCTACCACAGACCAGCAAGCCTCGTCCGGCTTTCCCCGAGATGACGGCTTGAGAGACCTTCTCCGCAAAATCCGGATAATCATCATCGGAGTCAAACCGATGCGCCCCCAGGTCTAAGATGTCATACCTGGTACTCAGGCGGGCAATCAACTCGTTCTTCAGGGTAAAGCCACCGTGGTCGGCGCCTACCGCAACACGTAGTTTCATGACTCTCCTTTCTGTTCAGGCCGGCTGCCCGGGTGGGCAATTCGGTTATGCTCCTCAACGCGCTGTCGCACTATTTCGGCCACCATTTCCGGTTCATGGACAATCCAGGCATCCTCTATTATTTCGCTGGAATGGAGACTGGCATTGGTGAAGGGCGTGGCGATGGCAACAACATTCATACCGGCAGCCACGGCGGCGCGGACACCGTTGACAGAATCCTCCAGTACCAGGCATTCCTCAGGTAATACCTGGAGTTTCCTGGCGGCAAGCAGATAAGATTCCGGGTCCGGCTTGCCGTGCGTCACATCTTCGCCAGAGACTATCAGGTCTACCATGCTGTCAATTTCAAGGGCATGCAGGACATGCAAGACGGCACTGCGTGGTGACCCGGTTACTATCGCAATGAAACAGGTCTTCTTCACCAGGCGTAAAACGTCAACGGTGTAAGGCCATTGATTACGTTTGAGTAGTGCCGGGTTGGCTACCATCGTGGGGTATATGTCTGTCCATATTTTCTTCAATACCTGTGCCGGGGCGCTAACATTGTACTCTTTCATCAGCGGACGCAGCTCTTCTTCCAGGTTCAGCTTCTCCATAATATACTGCGAGGCGATATCCTGCGGTACCCCGATGTTCTCCCGGTAAGCTTCGATTGCCCGCTGCTCCGGTTCAAAATATCCCCGCACGAGTTGCACAGCAATGGCGTAAGCCAAAGCTTTCAGCTTCTCCGTCTGAACCAGGGTACCATCCAAATCAAATAGACAGGCTCTAATCATGTCTCAGCTCCCAATCCCGATGAATCCAGCAGGGGTTCTTTACTAATAAAGTCCTCAACCTCTTTGTTCACCAGATTTTGTGGAGTTTTGCCTCTTAATACGTCCAGAATATTCCTGGCCGCCAGCTCCGACATAGCGGCTCGTGTTTCATATGTTCCTGAAGCAGTATGCGGTGTCAGGACAACATTATCCAGCCTTTTCAGGCCGGCGCTTAATTTTGGTTCAAATTCATAAACATCCAAGGCGGCTCCGGCAATGCCCCTTTTTTTTAGAGTTTTAACCAGTGCTTTCTCATCAATAACAGGACCTCTTGAAGTATTTATCAAATAGGCTGTTGGCTTCATCATCTGGAGTTGCTCGGCACCAATCAAGTGCCGTGTTGTCGGCAGCAATGGAACGTGAATAGTAATGAAATCCGCTTTTGTCAGAATATCATCTATTTTAGCGAATTTGGCGTTGTACATTTTCTCAAACTGGAGATTCCTTGTGACATCGAAGTATAGGATGTTCATGCCCATTCCGGTGGCGGCTCTTTGGGCAACACCGGCACCAATTCTGCCCGGCCCGATGATACCCAGGGTCTTTCCTTTTAATTCTGTTCCAAGTAACAGCATTGGCTCCCAGCCCTGGTACTTTCCCGCTCTGGTAAACCTGTCTGATTCCGGTATTCTCCTGGCTATGGCCATCATCAAGGCAAAGGTATGTTCGGCGACGGCATCTGTCAGGACTTCCGGGGTATTCGTTACCGGAATGTTTCTCTCCGTGGCTGCTTTTATATCGATATTGTCAAAGCCAACCGCGTAATTGGCGATGACTCTCAGAGTTGGACCTGCTGAAATTAGCTCTCTGTCGATGCTGTCCGTCAACAAACATAGTAAGGCATGGCACCACTTCACCCCTTTGACCAGTTCTTCCCTGGGGGCTACCCGGTCCCTGGGGTAGACTCTCACCTGACAGTATTCCCTGAGAAGAGCGATGCCGGATTCGGGTATCTTTCTGGTAATAAATACTTTTGGTTTCATTCGCCTTCTCGGCATGTGCAATTTCTTATCGGCTTACCGCATCTGGGACAAGTCTGGCATAAGGGGCATTGCGACAGCCGGCCCATTTTCACCGCTTTATAGCCGCACCTTTGGCAAATATAACTATACTCTATTTTAATTTTACCTTTCATTTTTCAACCTCAGGGCATTTTTCACTGATTCCATTATATCAGTATAAGTTAGGCCGAATTTCTTCAATAGCTCGTCTGGCGCCCCGGATTCCCCGAACCTGTCCTGTACTCCAACTCGTTTCAGGGGGACAGGATAGTTCTCGGAGAGATACTCAGCCACGGCGCCTCCCAGGCCGCCGGTAATCTGGTGCTCCTCAACAGTTACCACGGCGCCTGTCTGCCTGACCGCCTTCATTATGGTTTTGCCATCGAGTGGTTTTATGGTATGACAGTTGATAACCGTAGCCTCGACTCCATCCTTTTCCAGTTCTTTAGCCGCCAGTAATGCCTGATAGACCAGGCTGCCACAAGCAATGATGGTCACATCTTTACCATCTCGATAGACCTCGGCTTTGCCTAATTGAAACGGCGTTTTTTCCGTGGTGAACAGCGGCGTTTTCTCCCGGGTAAACCTTACATAAGCCGGCTTTTTGATTTTACCCACGGCGATAGTAGCTTTTTTGGCTTCGTTGGCATCACAGGGCACGACCACTACCATATTGGGCAAGGCTCTCATTAGAGCAATATCTTCCAGGGCTTGATGAGTGGCGCCATCCGGGCCCACTGAAATACCAGCGTGAGCTCCGGCTATTTTTACATTCCGGTCGTTGTAGCAAATGGTCGTCCGTATCTGCTCCCAGCATCTTCCCGGGCAAAAGGTGGCGTAGGAAGCGACGAAAGGAATCTTGCCGACGGCGGCTAATCCCGAGGCTACCGTCACCATGTTCTGCTCGGCAACCCCAATCTCGATGAATCTATCCGGGAATTTATCAGCGAAGTATTTGCTTCTGGTTGAATCGGTCAAATCGGCGCACAAAACGACGACATTTCTATCGGCCTCCCCTAGTGCCACCAGGCCGTTACCATAACCGTCTCTGGTTGGCGCCTGCTTGATATTTTCCCCATACAAATCATCGATAAGGTACATCTTCTTATTTGTCATTGCTCTTCTCCCGCTACTATCTTTTCCCGCCAGTATTCTAATTCAGCCAGGGCAATCTCGGCTTGTTCCTGGGTTGGCGGTTTGCCATGCCATTCATAGTTATTTTCCATAAATGAAACCCCCTTTCCGGGAACATTCCGGGCAATAACCATGGCTGGTTTGCCGCTAAGCCTTTTGGCTGGCGACAAGGCGGTAAGAATTTCCTCCATATTATTTCCGTCTATTTCAATGACGTTCCAGTTAAATGCCAGGTATTTCTCTTTAACCGGGTCGAGCGGCATGACATCCTCGGTATTGCCATCTATCTGAATATAGTTCCTGTCCAGAATGGCGGTTAAATTGTCGAGTTTGTTTTTGGCAATAAACAGCACCGCTTCCCAGATATTACCTTCATTATGCTCTCCGTCAGAGGTCAAACAGAAGACCCGGTTTGGTCTTTGGTCCATCCTTAAGCCATAGGCCATCCCGGCTGCCTGAGACAAACCGGAACCCAGTGGTCCGGAGGTTGTTTCCAGACCGGGAAGAGCCGCCCGGTGGGGATGACCCTGCAGTCGGCTGCCTAATTTCCTCAGGGTCATCAGTTCTGCCTCTGGAAAATATCCGGCGTTGGCCAGTGTGGCGTAGAGTACGGGACAGATATGCCCGTTCGAGAGGACAAAGTAGTCTCTTTTCCCCCACCCTGGATTCTTGGGGTCATGCTCCATGACATTGAAATATAAGGCGGTCAAGACATCAGCCATCCCCAGGGGCCCCGCCGAATGTCCTGACCCGGCTTCCGTTAGAGATTTGATAATATCCTGTCTTATCTTGTTGGCGATTAACTTAAGTTTTCTGGTGTCTTTGATTTTCTTCATCTTATTCCTCCTAGCCAGTGCACCATCCCGTCTTTTAGCGGAACTGAGATATCAATCCAAAGCGATTTAGACTTATCTTTCATGGCAAATCTCATTTACTTCTCACAACGCCGCCTGGCAGGCCTAGCGGATACCCTCTGAGTTGCTGCCGCGCTCATTATTGAACTACGTTCATCTACAAGTAATCGGTCCCGACTTAGGTAAAATCACAACATATAGGCAATATCCGAGGTCGCCGTTGGGTAGGCGTATACCGTCCTCTTGAGGTCGTTTGCTGGAATCCCTGCTCGCATGGCGAGAGCGAAAAGGTTAATAACCTCCTCAGCATGCGGACCGAGAAGATGGGCGCCGATGATCTTCTCGGAACCCGTTTCTACCAGGATCTTGAACCCAGCCGTGTTTTCGTTGACCCGGTGATTGGTGTACCAACCGGAAGTGTCGTCATGGGTGGTACGGAAGTTCAGTCCTTTTTTCCTTGCCTCATCCTCACGTAAGCCCACCGAGGCAAGCGGCGGCAGCGAGAATACCACGCTGGGAACGACTGTATAATCTGTCCTGACATGGTTACCTTCGAGCATGTTGGTGGCGGCAATTTCTCCATCGCGGCCCGCCACCGGTGTCAACGCCGGCCCCATGTGGGCGGCATCACCGGCGGCATACACCGCGGAGTTAGAGACGCTCTGCAGGAATTCACTTAGCTTAAGCCGGCCAGCCTCGTGCTGCACTCCGGCGACGTCCAGATCGAGAGCTTTAATCGCGGGCACACGCCCGGCGGCATGGACCACTATGTCCGCTTCGAAACGGTGTTCTTCTCCTTGAGACGAAGCACGAACGATGAAGCTCTCGCCTGTCTTCTCAACGGCAGTTACAGCAGTCCCCGTCCTGACGTCAATGCCAATCTCCCGTGATTTTTTAAGCAACATCGCGACCAGGTCCTGGTCGAACGGGCCGAGGACATAAGGCGCTTGCTCCAGCATGGTGACTTCGACACCGGCGCGCCTGGTGAGGTGTCCGAACTCGAAAGCGATGAATCCACCACCCACGAGGACGATCCGGCCCGGCAGGTGATCGAGTTCAAGGAACTGCTCGCTTGTCTTGAGATACTCCTCGCCATCAATGCCAAGGGTCATCGGCTCTGCGCCGGAAGCAATGAGGATGTACCGTCCTTCAAGCACTTTATCACCCACCTCAATCGTGTTCCGCCCGGTGAACCGCGCCATCCCGTGAAACGTATCAATGCCTCGCCCGGTGAAGCTGCTCTCCATCATGGCGGGCATGTCATCAGTGAAAGTGCGCTTGAATGCCATCAAATCAGTCCACTTTATACCGAGGCCGTCTGCCATGACGCCCTTTCCGAATAGGCGGCGCGCCTGATCCACGGCATCAGCCGCGCCGATAAGGACCTTTTTGGGGTCACAGCCCCTCAAGGCGCAGGTGCCCCCGAAAGGGCGGAAATCGATGACTGCGACTGTCCACCCGGCTGCCCGGCACTGCGACGCCGCTACGTTTGCGGCGCTTCCTGAGCCTATGACCACCAAATCGTATTTGCTTACCAATCTAACACCTCCAATTTGCAATCTAGGTACCCGGGAACCGGACCTGTGTCACTGGTTATTAAACGCGTTTTCGGTTTTGCTTGTTCCTCTTTCTTCACTTCTCTACTTTTATGCCTTTGCCAAGCTCAAAAGCAATATGTCCCTTAATGTTCTTTGCCGCCGGCTTCGGCTCAGGGTAAGACCAGGCGGCATTCTCATTTGTCTTGCCTTCTACCGTAATGTCATGATAGCAGGCTTCGCCCTTCCAGGGACAGGTGTATTCCCTGTCTCCCCTGTCAAAATATTCCCATTTGACTGAATCGGGAGGGAAGTAAATATTGCCCTCCACCACCTCGTATTTATCGCTTTCGGCGAGTGTTGTTCCGTTCCAGGTTGCTTTAGCCATCTTTGACCTCCTCTAATTTTTAAAGTGCGCCGGATTACTTAAGTATATACAACCCGGTATCCGGATGGAAAGCGTACCAGGCAAACCAGAAGCCCCTTTCCTTGACTATTTTCTCGCCTGTCTCCAGGTTGGTGACGGTCACGATGCCGGCATCGTCTCTCTCCAGCCTGATACTGACGCCGCCGACAGTATCCTCGATTACCCTTAGCTTCTTCAAGTCGTCCTCTTTATAGGCTTGGTAGCTCTTGTTTAATTCGACACCGAAGACCACTGTCTTGGGGTGCACCCTGTCGTCCCTGCTTTCCACCGGGAAGAAGACGAGGCTATCTTCGTAATAGCTGCCGTAGGGGTCTACCCCATAGCGCCGAAAGAATCCGGTTTCCTGGCTCAATACTTCGGCATCCGTATTCTCAGCCTTCCAGTCTCGCCAGACAAGGGTGTCAATATTTACCGGCTTAAGCCTGGTGCCCGCCATCTCACCAATGATGGCTAAACCATCAAGCTGAGTCCAGTAAGAATCGGTTTTCCTATCATACATAACCAGGTTTGAATTGTATAGTTTTCCGGAGACACCAAATTCCACGGCTTCTCCGTTTATCACCCGCTCAAAGGCAACGCCTGAGCCGCAGAGCGGTCAGTAGGTTATCAATAGCGGGTCCCCAGCGATAACCTCGTTGACAATCTCATGCCACACCAGTATTTGCAGCGGATAGACTCTCTTCACTCCCCTGTAATCGATGGCTAGCACCAGCTCATCTTCGGCTATCCACTGGTCGGCCTCCTCTAGGGAAACAAATTTCGGTTCGTCTATTGATGGTATGCCATCCTTGGGGGGACCACCGCCGACTAGTTTGCTCCGTTCCACGATATACTTGACACCCGAGGGGTCCGTTTTAATTTCATATTCGTGTTCCTCTGCCGGCGCTGGTGCCGCCGCTGGTCCTGGAGCCTCCGGAGTTTCCGGAGTTTTTGGAACCGGGCTGGGCCGGCAGGCTGTCAGTAGGAATGTCGCCACAGCAAAACTTACGATAAGCCAAGGGAATTTCCTGTTCATTACGTCCTCCTTATCCCAATAATCTCTCGTGCACTCTGAAGACAAGAATCAGATAGTAGAGCGAAATCACCAGCATAATCAAACCAGCGATGAGGTTGACCCATTTGCCATACCTGGTGAGGAAATTGATGATGGCATTAGTGGCGGCGCTGGAAACAGCCGCCAGCACCAGCAGAGGAAACCCCACCCCCACACCAAAAAGCAGGAAGCGCAGTACATTCTGGGCGAAATCTACGGTGGCTACCGCCCGGGCAAAGAGAATAGCGATAAAGCCCGGATTACAGGGCGCCACAATCGCGCCGAAGAAGAAGCCGTAGAGGAAAGCCGTCGTCCAGGGATTACTCATCACCGGAGCATGACCCTTGGGTAGGAATCCCCAGATATCTACAGACCGCCCGCTAGTAAACGAGATAATGCTGGTGCTGATGAGGCTGAGGCTGATAATAAAAAGTATTGTAAAGGCGATGGGGGACACGATATTGACGATGCCAGTAAGCGAGACCTGGAAAAGGGTGGTGAATATCAGCCCCAGTAAAAACATAAATAGAATAACGCCAGTCACAATGATGCTGCCAAAGAGGAAAATGGTCTTCTTTCCTGCCTCCCACCCCTTGACCTGCGTGGAGAGATAAACGAGGAAGCCCGGGTAAATCGGTAAAACGCAGACGGCGCCCAGGGGGGTTGCCAGTCCCAGAAAGAAGGCTTCCCATAAGGCCAGCAATAGCACCATTACTCACAACCCTTCTCTATTTCCGAGAGCAGCTTATCAGCAAGCTTGATACCCCTGCCCAGAAATCGGGTGGATTGGTCGGCACAGATGAGGACGACCGGGGCGGTAGGGGCGCTGACCACTCTCAAGCCAAACTCAGCAATCAGGGCGTTGGTAAGCTCCCGGGGTGAAACGGCAAAGTACCAGTCCAGGCCGTTTCTTTCAATGTGCTCTTTAATCCTGGCAGCGTCCTCATTAGGGTCAGTATCCAGTGAGATATGCACGATGGCTTCGCCTTCATTTTCTGCCAGCTTCTTTATTTCCTTCTGTTGCCCCAGGCAGGTGGGGCACCAGACGGCAAAGCTTTCCAGCAAGATGGGCTTGCCTTTAAAGTCGCTGATTCTGAATTTCTGGCCGCTAGCGACATCGGTAAGCTCTATCTCCATCCAGGCCGGCGCCACTGTTGCTTCTTCAGGTAGCGGCGCCGGCGCCGGGGGTGCTGGTTGCGCGCAGCTACTCACGAAGACAACGCTAATCAGGGCGGCAACTGCCAAGCAGAATGCCCGTGTTTTTGCTTTTATGCCTTCACCTCCTATTCTCTTCGTAGGTGGTTTGTCATCCGCATTTAATTATTAACTATTAAGACCACGGCGTCTTTGGTTTCTCCTGTTCTTCGCCATCGACATAGAGGGCATCGACATGCTCGTTGAAAAAAGCTATCCTGCCGGCAATCTTGGCTGCCTCCGTCATCGGGTAGGGATAGTACCAGGCTATGTCCCGGGCAACTCTATCGCCGACTCTTACCGAATAGTATTGTGCCTTACCCTTGTAGGCACAACCCGTTATCTTATCGCTTGCCTCGAACCACTCCAGGCGCACGTCGAGCTTGGGAAAGTAATAGCGGGTGGGTAGTCCCGTCTCAAAAAGGAGCATCGGATGGTGAGTTTCGGCGACAGTTTCGCCCAGTACCACGACACGAATGCTCCGGCGGCTCTCCAGGATGTCAATGCGCTTGTATGGGTCGTGCGGGTGGATATAGACCTCTTCACTTTCTTCAAACCAGGCGTCCATCTTGTTCCACTGGAATGATATGTAGCCACTCAGGTCAAATGTCTCTGAGACGGGTTCTAAATAGCTCCAGGCGGCATCCTCGGCGACCCTGTCCTCAACCTTGACGGTCCAGAATGAAGCTTCACCGAGGAGTGGAGAATACTCGGTATGAGCTGTCTGTTCAAGAAAATCTATTTTCACATCTTCCTTGGGAAAGTAGTAGTAAGGAGGGCCGCCGGCAAGCAGGAGATGGGCTCGCTTGCTATCAGCGATAAATTCCCCGCCAAACATCACCCGAATCCATTTAGGGCTTGGCTCAAAGCCAATTGGCACACCATTTTTGGCGGTGAAGCTTTTCATAATTCCCCCTCTATCCCGATAGTATCTCCTTGGCGGTCATCATTGCCCCCAACTTCATTATGCCTTTGTGACCTCATCGTGAAATAGACATGCAGTATACTTTACTTGTATCTGTCTGTCAAAGTCATAAAACTGTAACGGGAAATGTTACAGAATTATGACATTTTGGCATTGGACTGGCTCAATTCCAAAATGACCTTTCTTTCCATGAGAAAGGCGGTTAAATTCAACCAGAATCAGAGCAATACTGATTCTTATCACCCCATCACCGCATCGCCTTGCCCGGCTTACCCCGCCTGGACTCGTCTCACTATCCTTAACAGGTCATCGTTGCCGGGACGGCCCAACGGCCCGCTTTGCAGACTGGCGTAGGCTACGGCACCGTCAGGACGCAGTATAAAAACAGCCGGCTCAGCATGGCCTTTTCCATCATTAAAGAAAAGGTCATATGCCTCCACGGTTTCACGGCTAAGCCCCGCCAGTACCGGGAAGCCCAGGTTGTGCTTGGCTATCAGCTTCTGGCTATTCTCCGGTGTGTCAGTACTCACGGCTAGGATTTGGGCATTCTCTTTTTGAAACTCAGCCAGCTTCTCCTGCAGGGAATGGAGCTGGAGGTTGCAGACGGGGCACCACTCCCCGCGGTAGAAAAGCAGCACTGTCTTTTGTCCATTGAGGTAATCATACAGACGATGATGCTTGCCTTCTAAGTCCTCGATGGTAAAATCCGGGGCTTTATCTCCAGG
>JACQGQ010000087.1 GCA_016199495.1 Chloroflexota bacterium | reverse complement strand
GCTGAGGAAGTATTGTTACATAATGCGCGCGGTCCCTACCGGTCACTCCCCCGGACAGCCGGCTGGGGTTATCCCGAACCATATACCCGTGACCTGCTGATATCATTACTTGGTATTCTTGTCTCTGGTAATGAGAGGCTTATCAGAACCCTGCGGCGCGTGCTGGTAACCCTGTCCAAGAATCAAAGCCGCCTGGGTCTGATTCCCGCACTGGTTCACGACCCTGAAGAAAGGGCTGCCAGCGATACCACCCCCCTTTTTATTCTTACGGTAGGGTTTTTCCGCAGGTTCACCGGTGAAACCGACTTTCTAGAGGAAGCAGTGCGCAAGGCGATGGTCTGGATGGAATACCAGGGCCCTTCAGACCGTGTCATTGTGGCACAGTTGCCTACCAGCGACTGGCGGGACGAGCAGTGGGTTCTCGGATTTGGTCTCTATGTGAATACCATTGTCTACAGCTATCTCCGGCTCTACGGTCAATTTGAAAGAGCCGATTCTCTGGAAGAGATGATGGATAGGTTCACCATCAGCGGTGCGATAATGCACCGCCATGCTCACGAAGGGCTGGTATTACGCCGCAAGCCTTATTTCGCCACCTGGGCATACAAGATTTATAGCGATGAACGGTTTGACCTTATGGGCAACAGCCTGGCCATCCTATCGGGTCTGGCGCACCCGTCGCGCGCCCGACAGATGGTCTCGTGGATTGAGCGTGAATGCCAGGCATTGCGGGAACAGGGTCTGCTGGCACTTGACCTGCCCCCCATTTTTTTCCCTTACATACACCCCAGGGACCCGGACTGGTATCCCCGATATCGACGATTCAACCAGCCCGGGGAATATCTTAACGGCGGAGTCTGGCCTTTCGTCTGCGGGTTTTATATCGCCGCCCTCGTTGCCACCGGCCGATTCCGCCTTGCAGAAAAAAAACTAATTGCTTTGACCGAGCTGGTGCGCCCTTCACGGGAAGCTGAGGTTGACTTTGGCTTTAATGAATGGTTCCGCGCTCAGGACGGTACTCCACGGGGAGAAGACTGGCAGACATGGTCAGCCGCCATGTATCTCTATGCCGCCGTTTCCGTCGAACAAAGAAAAACCCCATTTTTTGATGAAATTCGTGCTGGTATTAATTCTGTAAGCGCCCAGGACTGAATTGAATAGAAGCCTGGCTGGCCTTCAGGGGGACGGTGAAATCAGTGTCTTCTTTATATACGAGGTGCTGGGCACGTCTGTGGCAAAAACTGCGGCGGAAGCGGCCGCCAGTATCTGTCGAGCGCCTCAACTACTTACGCCGTCTCCAAAAAGTCGGCGGCACCCTGGGCTTTGACCAGGGTTTATGTATCGACCGTTACTATATTGAACGGTTTTTATCTAACTATGCCCTGGATATCCACGGATACGTCCTCGAAATTGGAGATGACACATATACCCGGAGGTTCGGGGGTGAGCGTGTTACTGGCAGCGATGTATTACACCGCACAGGGGACAATCCCAACGCGACAATTGTGGCCGACCTGACCTGTGCCGACCATATTCCACAAAACACCTTCGACTGCATTATTCTAACCCAGACATTACAATACATATACGAGCTGCCGACCGCAATTCAAACACTCTACCGTATCCTTAAGCCTGGCGGGGTGGTTCTGGCAACAATCCCGGGTATTTCCCATATCAGTCGCTACGACCTGGAGCACTGGGGCGAATACTGGCGCTTAACCAGCCTATCAGCCAAAAGGCTCTTCGGCGAGATTTTTCCGCCGGAAAATGTGGGGGTACAAACGTATGGGAACCTGCTGACGGCGGTTGCTTTCTTATGTGGCTTATCGGCTGAGGGGTTCAAGCAGGAGGAACTCGACTACCACCACCCCGATTTTCAACTACTGATTACCCTGCGAGCCGTGAAGTAACAGTCGCTTATTTTGTTGAGTCGAGTAACCAATATCCACGTTATCTTAATGTCAGGAGGGTCAAAATAGGCTTGTTTGATTAGAACAAGCCGAGGAACAACCAGTAGACTGCTATATTTACCACAGTTAACGGCATTCCCATCCGGGCAAACTCCCAAAAAGTCAGGGTGGCGCCGCTTCTTTTTTCCGCATTCTGTATGATTATTACATTGCTGGCGGCACCAATGATAGTTAGGTTACCGGCTATAGTGCTACCCGCCGCCAGCGCCATCATTCCTTTCGTCGACGCTCCTACCTGCATCAACACCGGCAAATACAATGCTACCAGCGGCACATTCGAAAGGAGCTGACTGAGAAGAACGCTAACCGTAAAAATAACTCCCGTCGAGGCGAGACTCAAATGGGCAGCCGCTATCGCCGCTTGAAAAACTCCGGAATCCCAAACACTTTGCATTAGCACGAACATGGAGGCAAAGAAAACCAGAGTATACCAGTCAATTCTCTTAAGCATGCCGGGTCTCTTTGGAATGAAGGCTATAACCGGCAGCGCCGCGATGAGGGCAATATAGGTTAATCTGAAATCAATTTCTAAACTCAACAGCACCGTGACAATTTTTACCAGTATTAAAGCGGCTAGTAGCAGCAAAGAAATCCTAGAAAGGATTGCCAGTTTAGGGTCTTTGATAGCCTCTGGGGAGTGAGTCAACGGCTTACTGTGAAATTGCTTTCTATAAAACAAGCGTAGCAGCAGATAAGCCAGGAAAAGGTTCAGCAAGGTAGGTAATAGCAAATATCTCAGGAAGGTAACAAATGGGTTGGTCACATTTCCGTGGATGGCTATCAGTAGATTTTGAGGATTGCCTATCGGACTCATGACGCTGCCTATCGTTACCGCAAAAGCCAGGGAAAGCAGTAATACCTTGGGTTGAGTGTTAGCCTTGCTTGCCAGCGACAAAACAACGGGAGTGCCGATAATAGCCAGTGTATCATTCATAAGGAGTGCCGAGAATATACCCGTCCCAAAGAGAATAAAGAGAACCAGGCTATCAAGAGACTTTGCCCTCCTGAAGAGTCTGTATGAGAGATGTGAGAGATAACCGCTATCTTCGAGAGCCTGCCCGATGATAAAGACGCCCAGCAGGAAAAGCATGACATCGCTATTTATTGACTTTAGAGCCTCTCCCGGGGATATCTGCCCTGATAGTAGAACGCCGAGCGCACCCAGTAACATTATCTGCCATATCTGTAACTTTATACTGCCGACCTGACGGACAGCAATAAGCACAAACACGACCAGCAAAATTATTACAGGAATCATATTTATTAAGGCTGGAGCTTCTCCATCCGCCGGCGCAACTGCCCGCAGGCTGCATCAATATCGGCGCCTCGCTGAACCCGCTGTGTCACCTGGATGCCGGCACTACGCAGAATTTCACGAAACATTCTCACCCGTGTCTCTGAAGGAGCACGGAACGGCAGGCCGGATACCGGGTTGTATCGAATCAGATTTACATGGCAATTCAATCCGGTCATTATCCCTGCCAGTTCACGAGCTTCGGCCATTCCATCATTTAAGCCATCCAGCAGGCAATATTCAAAGGTAATCCGCCGCCCGGTTTTACGTGCGTATTCACGACTGGCATCTATGATTTCGGCAATACCCCACCGGGTCATGCCGGGTATAAGTTTTTTCCGTAATTCGTCAGTAGGAGCATGGAGAGACACCGCCAGCGTTACCTGTAATTTTTCCTCGGCCAGCTTGAGAATTCCGGGGATAATACCTACAGTACTCAGGGTGATATGCCTGGCACCGATACCAATCTCATTATTTATAAGTTGTACTGCTTTGATGGTAGACTCATAGTTCAACAGTGGCTCACCCATACCCATAATGACGACGTGGTCAATCCTATGACTACGACTGCTGCTTTGGATAACGCCGGATTTCACTATTTCGTGTAGCGTTAACACCTGCTCAACAATCTCTCCCGATTGGAGGTTCCGCACAAATTCGCCTTGACCGGAAGCGCAGAATATGCACCCGATAGGGCAGCCTACCTGTGTTGATAGGCAGCAACTGAAGCGGTCGGCGTAGGGCAAACCTATGGTTTCTATCCTCGCGCCATCTTTCATCTCAAGCAACAGCTTAATGGAACCATCCCGGCTTTGCTGCATCGCCGTAATCTTTGACCTGCCAACCTCACACTTCTGTGCTAGATTAGTCTGCAGTGTAGCCGGAAGACTGGACATATCATCGAATGTCCTAGCCCCATGCCGGTAAATCCACTCGGCTAGCTGGCTGCCCCGATAGGGCAATTCACCTTCCTCTTGCATGAGGGCGCAGAGCTCACTGGTGTTAAGGCCCAAAAGAGTATTTTTCATAACTATTCTGTCCCAAGAAGTTAAAGAAAGCCTTCCCTGTCAATCAACTACAATGCTAGATTCATCGATTCAACAGTCAGACGAACAAATAGCCCGGCACACCTCAAACTATAAAGGTGGGTATCCAAGTAGCGAGAATGTTACCAGCTATCCCACGACGTATCGTAGATAATCGATTATTAACACCCACTCCCAATCCCTTTCCCCCCTTACGGGAAAGCTCTAGCTAATCCTGTTGTCTAGCGGACTGTCCGGGTGAGACCGTTGTTTTACGAGAGCATCCTGCCGCAAGAAAGAGGGAATATCAAGCTCCTCGTCGGCTTCCAAGCTCCTGAGAAGTTGGGATAGTTTTTTCTCCCGGGCAGTATCAGCTAGCGTCTCCCTGGTAGCAAAGCCGGTGGCAATCAAGGTCAAACGGACTTCGTTACCCATATTGGGGTCAAGCACAACCCCGAAGATGACGTTAGCCTCCGGGTGAACGACCTGCCGGATGACCTCAGCCGCATTGTTAACCTCGAACAGGGTAAGATTATTACTACCGGCAATGTTGAACAAGACCCTTTTTGCCCCTTCCACGGAGACATCTAACAACGGGCTGGCCAGAGCTTGCCTGGCAGCATCCGCGGCCCGGTTCTGTCCAGAACCCCGACCGATGGACATCCACGCTGGCCCGGCATCCTTCATAATTGTCCGAACGTCGGCAAAATCGAGGTTAATCAATCCGGGCACGGTGATAACCTCAGCGATTGCCTGCACCCCGTGAAAGAGGACTTCATCAGCCATCCTGAAGGCACTATCGACGCTCGTCTTCGGGTCGCAGAGGTCAAGCAAGCGGTCATTGGGGATAATGATTAAGGTATCTACTTTGTCCATCAGGTTCATAATCCCCTCTTCAGCAACCCGGTTGCGGTGGGTGCCCTCAAAGGTGAAAGGCTTGGTAACCACACCAATGGTTAGCGCACCACTTTGCTTGGCAGTCTCCGCGACTATTGACACTGAGCCGGTACCTGTACCTCCACCCATCCCGGCAGTAACAAAGACCATGTCCGCTCCGGTAGCAGCCTGTTGAATTTCGTCGCGGCTCTCTTCGGCTGCCTTCTGACCCAATATACGGTCGCCGCCGACACCGAGACCGCGAGTGGTACGCTCGCCAAGCTGGATGCGTGACATCGCTTCTGTAATTGCCAGGTGCTGGGCATCGGTATTCATGGCAATAAACTCGATACCCTGGATTTGCTCCCGAACCATGCGGGTCACTGCATTGCAGCCTGCCCCACCCAGACCAATAACCTTAATCCTTAGCGCGCTGGGAACATGACCTGTTTTTGACATTTTCCTCCACCCCCTAAATGATATCAACACAAAGAGCTATCTTATCCCGGAGGGTCCCGGCTTGGTACAGTTAATTCGTGCCACCAGGCTGGAGGCAAAGAGAGAGCTGCTGGTACTTTTTTCGTCTTTAACGTAAGTACAGGATAAGGAACGGGCTGCCCTTCGGCGCCGCTCTTTATCTCGACAAAGCCGAGTCTACCAAACAGAAGCTCGGTTGTCCTGGTTTTATTGCCATCTGGATTCAACTCCTTTCATGTCTCACGCCACTTGCTGTTGACATCAAATTTGTGACGGGACACGAAACTAGCTACCTCTCGTTCCTGTTCTATTTGTTTGGCTATGAGATGCCACTGGTTCCAGTCGAGTGATGCCAGCTCCAGAACTGGTCGACGTCTCTCCTCGTTTTCGGTTAGCGAGTAAAAGGTCACGCCATTTAGAAGATGTGCATCCACTAACCCGGCCTCGACTAAAGCCTTCAGGCCTCTGTCCATTTCCAGCTTAGCGCAGTCCAGGGCATAATAAATAGCATTCCTGGCAAATTTGGCATTAGGATGGCATCCCCAGAAAAAGACAAGCTCTCTTTTCACTCGGTTGTCTCCGTACTCCTCCAGAAAGCGATACAAGCTCATTTCATTCAATACTCTTGGCGTTGCCATATGTACCATCTCCTCTTGGACTAAACCCCCGGCATACTGAAGCTGAGGATTGCAATTGCCTGAAATCTGTGTTATAAACAATCATGACTATTTAGACATGGCTAATAAATAGTGACATATCAATCACGATTAGTGTATCGCCATTATTTTTAATTGTCAATAGGTGTTTCAGATACTTTAAACTAATTTTGAAAGGACTTTTGTATCATGCCGCAGTGGACATTTCTCACTAACCATGCCATAGTGCTTAGCTTTCTGGCTAAACACCCTCGCATCACCGCCCGAGAACTCTCCCTGGCCATAGGTATTACCGAAAGGACAGTACGCCGGTTCATCGCTGACCTAGACACTGCCGGATACATCACCAAGAAAAGGGAGGGCAGGGGCGTCAGGTATCGTATTAACCCCGACCTGTCGCTCCGCCATGACACCTATCAAGAGATGGCTATCGGTGATTTTCTCGAGTCCTTGGGCTGGAAAAGGAGAAAGAAGCGACCTCCAGTTCCTGAGGCTGAGGGTCAGGCAGAAGCCAGGTCGAACCGTTATCCGGAGTGATACCCCTTTTCACAAATATCTGTGAGAAGCGTGCCCTATCCGAGGCTATTCGAATGTCGCAGGCCATGGCAAAGGAGAAGCCTCCCCCGGCCACTATCCCATTGATAGCCGCAATCACTGGCTTATCGAACTCGCTCATTAACTTTCGTACCAATGGTCCAAACATGGTGTCACGGCGAATTGGTACAGTCGCTCTTGACGCCCGAGGGGTGCGGTCCGCGCCGGAGCAAAAGGCACGCCCCGCCCCAGTCACAATCACAACCCTGACATTGCCGTCTTTGTCCGCTTCTTCCAGGGCTCTTACTATTTCCTGCCCCATTCTAGGGGTATAGGCATTTAGTACTTCCGGCCGATTCAGCGTTATCATCGCCAGCGGCTTTTCCTTTTCGAAAAGAATTTCCTTATAGTTCATGTGATACCCTCCTTGTTGCTACTTCATTCACAGTCTGAGGCTCGCTTACTCGCATTATCGCATTCCAGCAGTAATGAGAGCTAGTCTGACATTCTCCATTTTGATTACCGTATCCAGGTTAGTCCCGTACTCTTTAGCTGTCAAGGCTCCCAATAAGCCAAACGTAACGAATCACTAGAATGTTCAAAAAGCGACCGTTTTTGTGTTACTAATAAGTCACTGTAATTGACATGGTTTAGTCCAGTAGTTTAAACTTGTATTTGAAGATTCTACCTATTGATACCGCGGCTCTAGTAAGGGGTACTACAGGCAGGACTCCTTCTCATCGTTTTCCCTGGCTCTTATGTGGCACCGGTAAAGTGTTGGCTTCAGAGGACCAGGTTGCGTCGTAGTGCAATTACTTCTTTTACCTCTTTCCCCTTTCGGTGTGAAGAGCCTTGACTGTAATCCGGGAAATTAGGGGAAGGAACCGGGTCTTTGTTCTTCCAAAAGAACGGGGGCTGAACTCTGGAGAAAATCTTAAGGAGGCAAAAGAGAATGCCAAAGGCTCTAGTCAACGGGGTCAACTTGTATTATGAAGACAATGGGAGCGGTTTCCCGGTAATATTCACCCACGGCTACGCTGGAACCACCAAGTCCTGGCAAGGCCAGGTGGCTGCCTTCTCCAAGAAGTATCGCTTTATCACTTACGATATGAGGGGCCACGGCCAGACCGATGCCCCGGAGAGCCTCTCTGAGTACACTCAGGACATTCTGGTTGAGGATATTTATCAACTCCTGCGTCATCTGGGAATCCAGAAAGCGGTCGTTGGCGGCCTTTCGTTAGGTGGCTATCTCACTGTCCATTTTTACAATCAACATCCAGAGATGACGGCTGCCATCATCCTTATGGACACCGGGCCCGGCTATCGAACACCGGAGAAAGCCAAGGACTGGAACCAGACCAGACTAGACTGCGCCAAGGTTTTGGAGACTCAGGGGATGAAGGGCTTCATGGAGAGCGAACACTCCAGGCTCGACTACTATACTACCCCCGACGTGATGGTAAAGCACAACCCTAAAGGGTTAGCCAACATCTCTCTTGGAGTGATGGTTAGCCCCTGGGGGCTGGACATCCTGCCAAACATCAATGTGCCAACTCTCATTATCTGTGGAGATAGAGATACGGCCTATATACCAGCTACGGACTATATGGCGCGGAAAATCTCCGGTGCCAAGAAGGTAATTATTGCCAATGCTGACCATGGCGTCAACATTGACCAACCCCAGGTCTTCGGGACTACTGTGCTCGGCTTCCTTGATGGTCTGAAACTATAATCCCTGACCTATCCCCACCAAGGATACCACTCATCTCTCCAGTTTTGGTTTTATTAGAGAAGGCGATAATGTGTTACAATTCGGATGTAGCCTAAGTTAAGGGGGATTTTCATGAGTAATGGCAAAACAATTCTTGGACTGGTAGGAAGTCCAAGAACTAATGGGTTGACCAACCAGTTGGTAAGCAGTGCTCTGGATGGCGCACGCGAGGCTGGAGCCTCCACGGAACTGGTGCAAATGTCTGAATACGTCGTTGATGCCTGTCGGGATTGTCTGTCCCGGGTCTGCGAAGAAGTATTAAAATGCACCTATGAGGACAGTAATCTGGAAGTGCTCACTGAAAAAATACTGAGCTGTGATGGCCTTGTGATGGGTGCTCCAGTATACTAGGGTGATACTACAGCTATGGTAAGACTGCTGATTCTGAAGATGCTCAGGATATACGCCAGGACACATCCTTTCCCGGGTCTCCCCGCCTACGGGATAGCTATCGCTGGTGGTAGCGGCAACGGACTGGTCTCAGGTCTGCGACCCCTCTACCATCTGTTTAAGACTCTGTGGATGCGAGCCATTGGACCCTTGCCGGCAACGCGTTTCAACTTAAAACAGGCAAACCAGAGCGCCCGCGAGTCAGGATACCATCTGGCGGGGATGGTAAAAAAACCGTTCGAAACCAGAGACGACCGTGACTTCTGGTACGATAACCTGCCGTACCTGATGAATAACTACGCGAGAGAGCGGAGGCTGCTGGCCGCCGTGACTTACCAGGGAGTCCCGGAGGAAAGTAAGTTTGAAGTGCAGGGAGATTTGGCAGAAGCTGACATCCTGATGGCTTCGGGCCGTATTCTGGAATCAATCATTGAAACCACTAAAGTTTACGATTCCTCAGTTGCAAAGATAAGCCGGGAATGAGAATATTAGCTTATTTATGCCTGCAGTCGAAAAACATGGGACGGTAAACAAAAAGGATAGTGAATTTCACTATATAAATCTTCATCGGTTCATCGGCTGCTATAGACCTTATTGAAGTAAACGATGGACATGCTCAAAGATATCCTTATGCACGAGGCTATGAATTAAATTGACCCGAATACTGGTGCTCTCGGACACTCACGTAACAACGATTCAAGCACTGCCAGAGGAGATTATTCAGGCAATAAGCGAGGCGGAATGGATAGTCCATTGCGGCGACTATACAAGTATTACTGTGGTTGAGGAATTAAGGGGTTCGGCTCGACATTTTGTGGGAGTCTACGGCAATACTGACCCCCGTGATATTTGTAATCAACTTCCGTTTCAGACCATATTCGAACTTGAAGGGAAGAAAGTAGCGGTCGTACATCCACCCTGGGGTGGTCCGCCTGACGGCCTGGAGGCAGAGCTGGCTGCCAGATTTCCCCATGTCGATGCCATCTTATTCGGTCATACCCACGAACCGTGCAATCTGAGGCTTAATGGTACTTTACTTCTGAACCCGGGGCAAAGCTATCCTTCCTTCATGACACCGGCGTCCGTGGCCATTCTAACAGTCAACAAACAAAAGGTCAGCGGTGAGGTTTTAATCGTGGGTTAATGCCAGACCCCGTCAGCTCTCAGCACCTTCAAGGGTAAAAAGAGAATGACTTTGACCTGCCTCCACTTGGAAAAACTATAAGAGTCTGCACCGGCCGCTATTGGCTTACTACCGCTATCAGTCCACTATCAGTCCACTATCAGTCCACTATCAGTCCACATTTTACAAAGATTTTACACAGCGGTAAAACGCAGATAAAAGTCCTCCTTTATATTGGTTAGTAGATGCTAGAGAAGGTGGCGAAACTCAGGTAGGGCGCCCCGAGAGTTTTACCGCCGGACTCAGCAGAAAACGAAAAAGGAGGCAAATACAATGAAGAGACTACAAATCATACTGGGAATCATCATGGGAACGATACTCGCAGCCGCAATTCCTCTCAGCGCCCTGGCGGCTGAACCACAACCTACTCCCGACGTCACCAAACCTGCCTGGCAAGGCGCGCTGGCAATCGTCGCGCCGCGGTCCGTTCCAGTGGGAGAAGAGATGTCACTGGGAGTCTTCGAACGGCACAACCAGGAACCGGTCCCAAGGGCAGGCGTCTGGGCATTGACCAAGGACGCTGCCGAGGCGTTGAAATCTGAGCTTGGCGCCCAGAATGACAACAGCCCCACCAAAGACTACGAAGCAGCGATTAACGCGCGCGGTGGCTTTCTGGGGCGGACGGGTAACGACGGACGCCTCAAGCACACCTTCACTGAAGCGGGGGCATATATACTCGTCACCTTCAAGCCGGGGTATACCCCCGACTACGCTGGGCTGAGGGCTGGTGGCGGCGTACAGGCTCTCACTATCAAGGCCCCCAGACGAGCAGAAGTTCGGCTGGGACCTGTTCGATGGCTATGACAGCCTCCGTGTGCTAACGTATTCCGCAAGCGTCAGCGCCATCATCAGAATGCTCGATAAATATTCATTCACCAGTT
>JACQGQ010000085.1 GCA_016199495.1 Chloroflexota bacterium | reverse complement strand
CCCAGGTGTGACCTCTGAAAAAGTGAGTGGAGCGGGACCAGCCACGAGCCGGTACTTCGAGCTTAACAAACGTCACTATCCCGCCGTACAGTGGCTTTTCAATCATTTACTCCACGACCGTGCCGTCCAGCTTCTTGCCTGTCCACTTCACGAATCTTTCCTCTTCCTTGGGCACGACCACTTCTTTGGCTACCGCCTCTTCCTTAGGTGTCACCACCTCTTCCTTAGGTGTCACCACCTCTTTGGGTGCTGCCTTTTTTTCTTGCTCGACCACTGCCGGGGCGCAGGCGCTGAGCAACAGGGTAAGCACCATCCCGCCACTGAGTACCAGCCAGATAACTTTCTTTTTCATTTCCTCCACCTCCTTTTTGAGGGTTAGGCGATAGCGTAGTCCTTTTTTTAATCTTTGTCAAGCGGTCGCTGGCTGACTTTCAAGCAGTGGGTGTCAGTGCTATAATGATTATCAATGGATACTTTAGTCGAGCTTAACCCGGCACAGAGGGAAGCAGTGGAAACGATTGGGGGGCCGCTGCTGATTCTGGCCGGTCCCGGCAGCGGCAAGACCAGGGTGATTACCCACCGTGTCGCTTACCTGATGAGGACGTGTGGCGTTAGTGCTCATGGTATCATGGCGGTTACCTTCACCAACAAAGCCGCCAGAGAAATGGAGGAGAGGCTTCACCAGCTAGTCGGTGGTTCAGTCGCCGAGTTAACGCTGGGTACTTTTCATGCTATTTGTGCCCGTATCCTGCGCCGGGATGGCCAGGCGATGGGTATTGGTCCCCGCTTTGTCATCTACGATAGAGATGATCAGCTCAATCTGCTCAAGCGTAGTCTTCAGGAAGTAGGGCTCGACCCCAAGCAATATGCCCCTCAAGCGGTAGCTTCCGCTATTTCCGCGGCCAAGAGCCGTATGCTGACTCCGGGAGACTATATCCCGCTCAGCCGTAGCTATTTCGATGAGGTCGTGGGGCGAGCCTATGAGCGCTACCAGCAGCTACTGGAGGAAAGCAATGCTCTGGACTTCGATGATTTGTTAATGAAGGCGGTGCAACTATTCAGAAGGAGCCCTGAGATTTTGTCCCGATACCAGTCGAGATACCAGCACCTCCTGGTGGACGAGTTTCAGGATACTAACCTGGTGCAGTATGAGCTGATAAGGCAACTGGGGGGTAAGTACCGTAATATCTGTGTCGTTGGTGACCCCGACCAGTCAATCTACTCGTGGCGGTTTGCCGACTCAGGTAATATCCTGAGCTTTGAGAAGGACTATCCTGAGGCTAAAGTGGTGCTATTAGAGCAGAACTATCGCTCAACCAAGATGATATTGGAGACGGCCTGCGGGATAGTCTCGCTAAATCATCAGCCCGGACACTTGCGAGACTGGCCAGGTTCGGGGCTGTGGACTGAGAACGAGCCAGGGGAACCCATCACGGTTGCCGAAACCTATACCGAGCAGGAAGAAGCCCGGTTTGTCGTCAATGAGATCGAGCGTCTCGTCGGTCAGGGGGAGGTTAGCCTGGGCGATTGTGCCGTAATGTATCGCACCAATGCCCAATCAAGGGCCCTGGAGGAAGCCTTTATTGGCTACGGGATGCCCTATAAGCTGGTCGCCGGTACCCGTTTTTACGAGCGGCGGGAGGTTAAGGATATCATTGCCTATCTCCGGCTTATTCAGAACCCCGATGATAGTGTCAGCCTGATGAGAGTAATTAATATTCCGCAGCGTGGTATCGGGCAGCAAAGCCAGGCCAGGCTAGCTAGCTGGGCAAAGTCCAGGGGTGTTTCCCAGTATGAGGCATTACGACTGATGGCTCAACCGGAGATAAAAGAGGCGGCAGCTCAGCCGCCCTTTACTCTTCACATCAGCCAGCTGCTGGTTAATTTTATCACGCTGATGGAAGAATTTATTGCCGGCAGTCAGGAGTTAAACCTGGTTGATTTGTTCGACCTGGTTGTCGCCGGCGCCGGCTATCAGGGCTATCTGTTGAATGGGGTGGATGGGGAGGAGCGCTGGGAGAACATCCTGGAACTGCGCACTGTGGCCGAGGAGTATCGTGATTTGAAAGCGCCCGACGGTTTAGCTGCTTTTCTTGAGGGAGTCGCCCTGGTATCCGATGTCGACGGGCTTGATGAAGGTGTCTCGGCGGTAACCCTGATTACATTGCACCAGGCTAAGGGGCTGGAATTTCCGGTGGTCTTTATTGTCGGTATGGAGGAGGGGATTCTGCCCCATTTCAGGTCGTTTGATGACCCCGCCCAGATGGAGGAGGAGCGGCGGCTGTGCTATGTCGGCGTGACCAGAGCCAAACAGAGGCTGTATCTGGTGCGGGCTTTTCGCCGCAGCCTGATGGGGCGCAGTCTGGTCAGCCAGCCATCACGCTTCTTAAATGATATACCGCAGCACCTGCTGGCGAGCGGGAGTTACGGGCCGGCAGGGAAGAGCCGCCTGGCTGAAGCCGTGTATTCGTGGGATAGAGCGGCTACTCCCAGCCTAGTTACCTTAGACTTAAAGGCGGGCGACCAGGTGCACCATACCCAGTTTGGTAGGGGGGTGGTGGTCAGCTGCCGGCCGATAAAGGACGACGCCGAGGTGGTGGTTGCCTTCAATGGCGGGGTGAAAAAGCTCCTCTTGAGCTTTGCCCAACTGGACAAGGTGGCATAATTTCCTCAAAAGCGATTGAGGTTGTTTAGAAACCTATCCCCCTGACCCCCTTCCCTCATTAAGGGAAGGGGGAGTGCCGGTAAGAGAGGGGCGACGCCCCTCTCTAAAATCTCTTCCCCCTCTCCTTGAGAAGGAGAGGGGGATTAAGGGGGGTGAGATTGAAAAATAATATCAAAAGCTATTGACAGCCTACACGGAAGCGTGTATAATTAGAAAAGATAATTATGATTTGATTACAGGACGCGCGTTGGAGAGACAGGCAATGGTAGAAACGTTTGAATTGATGACCATCAAACAAGCCAGCGACTGGGCAAGTCAGTACTTACGGAGAGATGTCACCCCCTCAAATATTTCCTACCTAATTCAGTATGGCAGAATAAAGAAGGTGGCCGATAATGGCAACACTCTAGTTAACAGGCGGGACTTAGTTAATTATTACCAATCATACCTTGGTAAAAGAGAAATCGACTGGAAGAGCAGACTAGGTGAAGACTTAATTTGGACTTTGTCTTTTGACTATCTAAAAGAGTCCGAAAGAACTAAGCACGTCCACAGATTGCATCCCTATAAGGGAAAGTTTATACCTCAGTTAGTTGAATATTTTCTAGATAGCCACACTGACGACTTCAAGAAAGAGGTCTACTTCAAAAGGGATGACATCATACTTGACCCATTTGCTGGGAGCGGTACCACTTTAGTCCAAGCAAGTGAACTTGGCATGCACGCAGTTGGTATTGATGTTTCGAGTTTCAATGCATTAATAAGTAACGTTAAGATTAACAAATATAACCTACCCGAATTGTTTAATGAAGTAAGCAAAATTACGTCAGCTCTAAGGCAGTTTATCTCCCATTCTAATACGCAGAAATTTGAAACTAATCTGATAGAAGCTTTAACGGATTTCAATAACAGACATTTCCCATCTCCTGACTTCAAAATTAGGGCAAGAGCGGGAGAGGTTAAGGAACACGAATATGGGGGAGCTAAGGCGCAGGAATTTGAGCAGATATATAAAGCGCTCATTTACATATACGAAATCGAACTGAAACAGCAAAAGGATGACACCTTCCTAGACAAATGGTATGTAAAACCCATAAGACAAGAAATTGATTTTGTGCGTACTTTAATCGAACAAACTCAAGATACCAACATAAGAAACGCATTGACTATCATTCTTAGCCGGACGCTCCGTTCTTGCCGGGCTACTACACACTATGACCTGGCCACACTTAAAGAACCTGTATTTTCTACATACTACTGTCATAAACACGGCAAAATATGCAAGCCCCTGTTTTCAATTGTCAATTGGTGGAGAAGGTATAGTGTGGACACGATTGAGCGGTTAGCACAATTCGACAAATTGCGAACTAATGCCAGTCAATTCTGTTTAGCGGGTGATTCTAGAACAATCGACATTATCAAAGGATTGGAAACTCACTATCCCGCTTTGGCTCAAATTGTCCGAGACAGGAAAATAAAAGGTATATTTTCAAGCCCTCCTTATGTTGGTTTAATAGATTATCATGACCAACATGCCTATGCTTATGAGCTATTTCGCTTCGAAAGGAAAGATCACTTAGAAATTGGTACACTATCGAACGGGCAAGGCTTTGAGGCTAGAGAGTTGTACATCCATTCAATTTCAGAGTCCCTGAACAATTGTAAAAGATTCTTGGTTAATGACTACGATATTTTTCTAGTTGCGAATGACAAATATAACCTGTATCCAGTCATTGCCGAAAAGTCGGGCATGCGAATCGTTAAACAATATAAACGTCCCGTACTCTGTAGAACAGAAAGGGATAAAGGAGCTTATGGTGAAATTATTTTCCACTTAAAAAGGGTATAAATATGGACAGAGAACAAGAAATTTACAAGCTCATTGTAGAAGATATTTTTATGGTAATTGAGGACAATGAAATGGATATAAAAATTGAAGAATCCGATATTTCATTTATTGAAGAAAAGGTTGGTGAAATAATTGACTGGCGTTCCGCTATTGAAATCGCATTATGGGAATTAAAAAATAAAAAAGCAGAAAAAGTATAATGGGACTTTCAAAAAAGCAAATATCCAGTGTTGAGCAGGTACTGAAAACAAGTTTAAGACACAAGTTTCAAACATACAAACCAGAGACGAGTTATATGCCTTTCCATTATCACCTACTTGGTCGTGATAGGATGGCATTATATTCTTTTATTCAGTCCCTAAATACTACCTTTGGTACTTCCATTTTTGAACCTGTGGCTGAGATTTTGGCAGGCTTGAATTTTATTGTTGCGGAAAAGCAATACGTGGTTGGTAATACAATCAGTGAACAAGCCCAAACCGAGATTAATCGCATTATGAATGAACTTACAATTGGAACTAGCCCGAATAAGATGAATGAAATTGAAAGAATAAGGAAGGTTTGCATTAAGGGCACGATGAATAAATTAAAAACAGTCAAGGTAGATTTATTCGTTAAAAGCGATGACGGAACTATACACCTCTTCGACCTAAAAACAGTCAAGCCTAATATCAGTAATTTCAAAGACTTCAAGAGAACATTGTTAGAGTGGATAGCGATTTTTCTATCTAAATATCCAAGTGCGAAAGTTTATTCTTACGTCGCTATCCCGTACAATCCGTATGAGCCCAAACCATACGAGAGATGGACTCTAAAAGGAATGCTGGATTTAGATAATGAACTAAAAGTGGCTGACGAATTCTGGGATTTTCTCGGTGGTCAAGGAACTTACCAAGATTTACTGGACTGCTTTGAGCGTGTAGGTATTGAATTAAGGGACGAAATTGACGAATACTTTGCTAGATTTAATAGATAGCTAACTTGTTGTTAGCGAAGATGTTACTAAAAGCTAGAGAAATCATTTAAATTTGAGATAATTTTAAAAAGAGAGACGCACTGTTTATGCCCATTAAAATCTTGGCCCCGGAAGTAGTCGCTCAGATTGCCGCCGGAGAGGTGGTGGAGAGGCCGGCTTCGGTGGTCAAGGAGCTGGTGGAGAACTCGCTGGATGCCGCGGCCAGCCAGATTGCCGTCGAGGTCAGGGGTGGTGGGGTAAGCCTGATTCGGGTCAGCGATAACGGGGTGGGGATTGCGGCGGCTGAGCTGGAGCTTGTCTTTCAGCGCTACGCCACCAGTAAGATAGCCAGCCTGGCTGATTTAGAGTCCATTGCCAGTCTTGGCTTTCGTGGTGAGGCACTACCCAGCATCGCCGCCGTAGCTGAGGTGGACATTATTAGCGGCACTAGCGGCCAGGCGGCGGCTAATTACCTCAGTCTTAAGGAAGGCATCGTTGTCAGCCGGGGAAGCCAGGGACGCTCCCAGGGAACCACACTGAGCGTGCGTCACCTGTTCCGCAACGTGCCCGCCCGATTAAAATTCCTCAAGTCGCCCGCCACGGAAAATAGCCATATCGCCAGTGTCGTCAGCCAGTATGCCCTGGCCTTTCCCGAGGTTAAATTTACCCTGTCTCTTGATGGCCGGACAGTGCTCAGGACGGCGGGTAGCGGACAGCTGATGGACAGTGTTATTGAGCTTTATGGCTTAGAGGTAGCCGGCAACATGCTGGCGGTTAACAGTGGCGACAAAGGATGGCAAGGTGAGGGCGCCGCTTCATTGCTCCTGGTAACCGGCCTGGTCGGCTCGCCGGCAATAAGCCGTTCCACCCGGGGTTACCTCAGCTTCTTTGTCAACCGCCGCTGGGTAAGCAGCCGGCTGCTGGCCTGGGCGGTAGAGGAGGCTTATCACGGGCTGCTGATGACGGGCAAACACCCGGTGGCGATTATCAATATCTCATTAGCGGCTAAGGAGGTCGATGTTAACATTCACCCGGCCAAAAGCGAGGTGAAATTTCAAGACGAGCGTCTTGTCTTTACGGCCGTTCAGAAAGCGGTGCGGCGGGCGCTGATTGAGCTGGCGCCCGCCCCCAGAATAGAGGAGATAGCCACTACCTATACAGCGCCAGCAGCGTTGGGCCGGGTGTTGTCGACTTCTTTCGGAGCTGGTTATCGCCCGGCCACTCAGTCACCGCTAGCCCCAACACCGCTAGCCCTCTCACTGCCGGCGCTGCGGCTACTGGGACAGCTCGCCAGTAGCTATATTGTCGCTGAGGGTGCCGACGGGCTGTATCTCATCGACCAGCATGCTGCCCATGAGCGTATCCTTTTTGAGCAGATTAAGCACCAGGTCTCGCACCGGGGGATAGAGGTTCAAGGGTTACTCGAGCCGGTAACACTTGAGGTCAATCCCCAACAGGACGCCGTTTTGAAAGCGCGCTATGAAAAGCTGGCTGAATTCGGTTTCTTAATTGAGCCTTTTGGTGATAGAAGCTACCTGGTGCGGACGGTGCCAGCTTTGCTTCACCAGAAAGACTGGGGTGGAGTGTTAAGAGAACTAGGGGACTCTTCGCTGGGGGAAGAAAGGGGCGATTGGCTGGAGAAGCTCGCGATATCTATTGCCTGCCACAGTGCCGTCAGAGCCGGGCAGGGGCTAAGCGATGACGAAATGCGCCAGCTTATCCGGCAGCTGGAGCCGGTGGCTGTCCCCAATACCTGTCCCCACGGCCGGCCGACCATAATTCACTTGAGCCGTGGGCAATTGGCCAGGGAGTTCGGTCGAAGTTGAGCCCGGCAGAAGTGGCTTCCTGCTAGCCAGGCTGGTGCTTATTAACAAGAAGGGGGGGTGATGAATACTCATCACCCCCCCTGATTTATCCTTGGCGAAGTGAAGGAGTGCTGTCTAACGCCCCATGGATTTCTTCAGCTCCTGGTCAATCCAGACAAAGGGAGGCCAATCGAGGCCACTGTAACCGAGGTAATAGAGGCCACCGTAGTAACCCTTCAGCCACGGCTGCCAGAACTGGTACTGATATGGCACTGGCAGCATTATGCCGTAGACCTGCTCATTGAAGAAGACGTTCCAGCTCAGTCCGCCGCTTACCAGCTCCTCCGTGAGTGCGGCCTTCATCTTGGTCGCGTTCAGGTAGTACTCGGCCGTTGACAGCTTGTCGCGTAAAGTATTCTTTACCGACATATCCGCCTGGCTATAGTCTCCCAGGGGTCCGCCAAAAACCAGGGCGACTCCGGCACCCCCGGCACCAATACCACCGCTGTACATCTGGGTGTTTGTCTTCTTCGTCCCGATAGTGTTCCAGACAGTATAGTCCCTGACATCAATATCCACGGTAACGCCGATGGCCGCCCAGTAATTTTTCAGTATAGAGAGCAGGTCGACGTCGCTTGCCAGGGCGATTATGGAGGTCTTAAAGCCGTTGGGGTAGCCGGCCTCCGCCAGCAGTTGCTTCGCCTTGTCGGGGTGATACTCATATAGCTCCCGGACTGACTGCGGCATCTGCTCCAGCGGGACATACCAATCCAGATATTCGGCTATCGGTGGTATCGGGTTCTGGAACATCAGGGCATCACCCTGGTAGTAATCATCGAGTATTTCCTGCTTGTTTATCGCCAGATTCATCGCCCGCCGCACCCGGACGTCATTAAAGGGCTTGGTGTCAACCCTCATGGACATATCAGTTTCGGCATCCGGGTTGTAAAACTTGAGAAACTCAAGCTCGGGGTTGGTGCGCCTTAATTGCTCGGCCTCTTCCCGGAAAAGGTTGGTCTCACCCCCGGGGCCGACGGCATCCGTGGGCAGATTGTCAATCTTGCCGGTGCGCAGGGCGGCCATCCGGGTCGATAAATCGGGGATAATGAGGAACTTGAAGCCATCGACATAGGGTAGCTGGTTCTCCGGGAAGAAGGGGTCACGCATCCAGTAGTCGGGGTTCCTCTCGTAGGTCAGCGCACTGCCCTCGACATAACTTTTTAGCATAAAGGGACCGGTGCCGACAAGATGCCGCCAGTCAATGATTTCCGCGTAGCCTTTGGGGAGGGGTTTCCCGAATGTCTGGGTGACCTCCGGCGCCACCAGGTGATTGTGGATGCCACCCATAACGCGCAGGAATAATACGCCTTTGTTGGGTTCACCCTTGAAAATGACTGCCCAGGGGTCGTCCGGGTCGACATAGACCGAGTTGGCCACATTTTCCGGCTCGCTTAGCTTGATAAAGGTTTTGACGTAACCGACATCCCAGTTGCGCCGGTAGGCATAGACGATGTCAGCGGCGGTAAGTTCCCGGCCGCCCAGCAGCCGGCTGGCCTCGCTGGTCGGGTCGAGCGCCCAGCGAACCCCTTTACGGATGTGCCACTTTATGGTTTGGTGGTCGATTAGCTCCCAGCTTTCGGCGATTCTGCCCGTGTAAACTGGTTCCGGGGGGATGGGTACCAGGCTTATCTGTGGCGACCACTCCTCGGTGCCCTGCGGTCCCAGTAGTGGGTCCTTGATCCATAGTGTCTCTTGGACTGGATTGACCGCCCAATTGGAAGTACCGCGGATGGTGAGGTCATCCCAGATTGTCGGCACCACCGGTCCCGCAGAGGTATGCACCCCGCCATACCTCGGCTTTTCTATCATTTTTTCTACGACCGTGCCGTCCTGCTTCTTACCCGTCCACTTCACCAGGTTGGTTTCTTCCCTGGGTACGACCACCTCCTCCCTGGGCACCACCTCTTCCTTAGGTGTCACCACCTTTTCCTTGGGCACGACCTCTTTTTTCTCCTCGACCACTGCCGGGGCACAGGCACTCAGCAATAAAGTAAGCACCATCCCGCTACTGACCACCAGCCAGACAACCCTTTTTCCCATTCCTTCCTCTCCTTATCCTGATTTATCCTAATTTTCATAGGGTAACATATCTTTTAATGTTTGTCAAACAGGGTTAGATTAAATCATCTGAAACGTAGCCATAAAAGTCAACAGCGGCTCGCTCTTGACAAATATTAAAAATTATAGTATGCTCATAGTTTGTAGTTATGCCGCTTAAGGTTTATACCTTTGTTTTGTAGCCTACTTTTATACTCTCCCCCAAGCCACATATCTTATTCGGGATTATTAGCGCCGTAATCCAAAAATGCTGTAGTCGTCTTTAAGGAGTAGAGTTACTGATGGTTTTTATGTCGTCAACAAGCCCTGAAAGTACCTCGTCCCCGGTTCCCAGGAAATCTTATGCCAGGTTACCCCAGATACTGGAGGTGCCCAACCTGATTAAAGTTCAGTTAGACTCATTCCGCTGGTTTCAGGAAGAGGGGCTAAAGCAACTGCTGGAGGAGGTATCTCCTATCAAGGACTTTACGGGCAACAGGCTGGAGATTAGCTTTACCGGCTACGAGTTCCGTGAGCCCCGTCATTCTGAAGAAGAGTGCCGTCAGCGAGACCTGACCTATCTAGCCTCACTCTATATCAAGACGAGGTTGTTGATTAAGGGAACGGGGGAAATCAAGGAACAAGACCTGTTTTTCGGTGACATCCCCTTGATGACAACTAAAGGCACTTTTATTACTACCGGGGCGGAACGGGTCGTAGTTTGCCAGTTGCTTCGTTCTCCTGGTGTCTACCTCATTACTGAAGAAGATGCTACCAGCGGCCGTAAATTATGTCAGGCTAAGCTAATCCCCAGTCACGGAGCCTGGCTGGAATTCGAGACCAGCAACCCGGATGTAATTTCAGTCAAGATAAACGGTAAACGGAAGATTCTGGCGACGACACTGTTACGGGCTATCGGCTACAGCAGTGATGAGGAGTTGCTCAACCTGTTCTCTAAAGAAGATGCCTCACCCGAGCACCAATTCATCAGGTCAACTATAGAACGTGAGCCTTTAGTTAGAGATAAATCCGAGGCTCTGATTCATATCTATAAAAAATTACGTCCCGGTGACCTGCCTAATCTCGTAAATGCGGAAAAACTGATAGACAATATGTTCTTTAATTCCATGCATTATGACCTGGGGAATGTCGGACGTTATAAGCTTAATAAACGGTTAGGACTTAATATACCAGAAAGTCAGCGAACTTTAACCGGTGAAGATATTGTCGAGATAATCAGGCACATCATCATGGTTAACAATGGCAGTGATACCGCCGACGATATTGACCACCTGGGAAATCGGCGAGTGCGTACCGTTGGTGAGTTGATTCAAAACCAGTTCCGTATCGGTTTAATGCGTTTGGAGCGAGTGGCCAGAGAGCGTATGAGCACGGTGCCCACCGAATCGGCTACGCCTAGCGCCCTGGTCAATATTCGCCCCGTAGTGGCCGCTATCAGGGAGTTCTTTGGCAGCTCACAGCTATCACAGTTTATGGACCAAACTAATCCCCTGGCTGAGCTAACGCACAAGCGCCGCCTGTCAGCCATGGGACCCAGAGGGCTATCGCGTGAGCGGGCTGGATTTGAGGTGCGCGATGTTCACTTTTCCCACTATGGTAGAATTTGCCCTATTGAGACACCAGAGGGACCTAACATTGGTCTCATCGGTTCTCTGGCCACCTATAGCCAGGTTAACCGCTATGGTTTCATTGAGACACCCTACCGCCGGGTTATCTCTGCAGTGAGCACTGACTACGGGAGGCTGCTAGGTAAAAAAGCCAGGGAGACAGTACGCGATGATGCTGCTAAGACGATAGTGAAAGCTGGGGCTACCATTACGGCCAAACATGTCACCTGGCTATCTCAGCTACCTTCCAGAACAGTCAAGGTGGTGCCTTTTGTCTCTGACGAAGTGGCTTATCTCTCGGCTGACGAGGAGGATAGATATACTGTTGCCCAGGCTAATGCCCGGCTTGACCGGGATAGCCAATTTATCGATGAGAAGATTGAAGCTAGACTGGGCGGTCGCTATCTGCGGGAGGAGCCTGACAAAATTGACTTTATGGATGTCTCGCCCAAGCAGATATTCAGTGTTGCCACCGCACTGATACCCTTCTTAGAGCATGATGATGCTAATCGTGCCCTGATGGGGTCTAATATGCAGCGGCAAGCTGTGCCTCTACTTTCTCCTCAAGCACCCCTGGTAGCGACCGGTATGGAAGCAGAAGCCGCCAGGTACAGCGGGCAGGTTTTGCTGGCTCGAAACTCCGGGGTAGTAACCTCGGCGACCAGTTCGCAGATTGTAGTTACCACCGATAATGGCGATAAGGACGTATACCAGCTAATGAAGTTCGTGCGCACTAATCAAGGAACCTGTATTAACCAGCGTCTGATAGTGAACAAGGGTGACCGGGTGGAGGTGGGGCAAGTTCTAGTCGATAGCTCGTCGATAGAACAGGGTGAGCTGGCTCTGGGTCAGAATGTACTCTGCGCCTTTATGAGCTGGGAAGGTTATAACTTTGAGGACGCTATCATTATTAGCAATCGTCTGGTTGAGATGGATACGCTTACCTCGATTCACATTGAGAAGCATGAGGCAGAAGCCCGGGATACCAAGCTGGGACCCGAAGAAATCACCAGAGATATACCTAATGTCGGTGAGGAAACTCTGCGAGAGCTTGATGAAAATGGTATTATTCGCATCGGTACTGAGGTGAGTCCGGGCGATATACTGGTCGGTAAAATTACCCCGAAGGGGGAAGGTGAGCTATCGGCTGAAGAGAAACTTTTGCGGGCTATCTTTGGCGAGAAAGCGCGAGAGGTAAAAGATACTTCCCTATGGGTACCTCATGGTGAGTGGGGTAAAGTGATTAATGTTAAGGTGCTCTCTGGCGATGACCTGCCCGCCGGGGTTAATCAATTGGTGCAGGTCTGGGTTGCCCAGAGACGAAAAGTCTCCGTCGGGGATAAACTAGCCGGGCGGCATGGCAATAAGGGGGTTGTCTCTATCATTGCTCCGGCGGAAGATATGCCGTTCCTGCCTGACGGCACGCCGGTGGATATTATCCTCAATCCCGTAGGTGTGCCATCACGTATGAAT
>JACQGQ010000084.1 GCA_016199495.1 Chloroflexota bacterium | reverse complement strand
TCAATGGGGATGGCCCAATTGGACTTGGGCGGAGTGATGCCTTCAGTATGTTTCCCGTCAAGACAGTCCAGGTCGAGCTCGCCAGGCTGAATGGCAGCGTTAAACTCTCGCACCGTCTGCACCAGGGCAGCTCCAGAAATTCCCAGCTTATCGGCCAGCTCCTCGAGGGAATCCGCCTGAAAAGGCTCACCTACCGGACGCCAGGCACGGTGGAACTCGGGACGGCTCACCATCTTGTCGTCGAAGATGGAGAAGGCTAAGCCATTAGCCTGGTCGATAATGTACTTGCTGAACTTGACGTAGGTATTGTCACGGTAGTCTTCGCCCTCGTCGAGGAAACGTTTCCCGCTCTGGTCAACGAAGATACCCATCTGGTAGTTATAGAGGGCGGTGACGCCGCACTCCTCCTTGGGCGAACGGGCATCAAGCACGGCCGAATGGTAATCGCCCCACTGACCGGCCGGCCTGGCACCGGTCTCCAGCGCCATGAGAATCCCTTCCCCTGTATTATGCCGGCTGCCCCGCAGTATCAGGGAGTCAGCGAAACGTCCCAGGTAAGCCGTCCGCATCTGCACGTTAGCCTGGAAGCCGCCGGTAGCCAGTATCACACCCCCCCGGGCATAGATATCAAGGTAGCCCTCGGCAGTGAGTGCCCGGCAGCCGATTACGTTACCCTGGGCGTTAACGATGAGCTGGCGGGCCGGCGTCTGGTAGGAAAAAGCGACGCCCACCCCCTCGGCGACGCGGCAGAGAGTCTTTACTAAACCGATGCCGCCGGCTATCGGGGAGCGGCGATAACCGGCAGTGTGGGGATAACCGGCTTCCCACTCGATTCCTCGATAGGTGAGCCATTCCACCGTATCGGCTGCGTTCCTGACTATTACCTCAATCAGCTCCGGATTAGCCCGGCCCTGGGAAATACGCATAAAATCGTTACGGTAATCGTCTTCAGTGTAGTTCCGGGGATAGAACTCATCAGCCGCATGGGGGTAACGAATCTGAGCATCAGCGAACTTGGTGTTGCCACCCCGTTCTTCGATGGCGGCCTTTTCGATAAGAATCACCTCAGCCCCTTGTTCCCGGGCGGAAATGGCGGCGCAAAGCCCGGAAACGCCACTCCCGACGACAAGAACATCGCAGTCTAGATGAGGTAGCTCTGCCTGGACTATAGAACTACGTTCTCTCATTGCCCTCCTCCAGATAAATCTTAAATTAGAGGGCCTATCGCCCTCTGGTGGTATAATTGATTAGGTGGCATTATACCACATCCCGTCATATAGTTGTTTGGTCGTAGACCGCTGCTCAATCCGCTGAGCGAGAGGCGCTTAATCCGTGGGGTGAGTGAAGGGATTCGAACCCTCGATCTCCAGGGCCACAACCTGGTGCCTTAAACCACTAGGCTACACTCACCATAAATCGTAGTAGCTTGGACTGGCAGCCATGAACATTATAACTAAAAGTCCCCTATCACTTCAATAAGGTTGGTTCGTTCGTCTGGGGTGCTTTTCAATTCCCTGACCTTAGTGCTATAATCAACGTCAGAATAAATATCATGCCAGTGAAATGCCAGTAATAAATGAAGTACACCTCCGCCATTTGACGGTAGATGAGGCTCTATTAAAACTAGATAAATATCTGGATGATGCCCTGATGGCAGGGTTATACCAGGTCAGAGTGGTTCATGGTAAGGGGACGGGAACGCTACGCCAGGTAGTCCGCAAGCAACTGGCTAAACATCCGCTGGTCAAGTCATACCGACCTGGTGATTATGGAGAAGGGGGAGCCGGGGTCACTATGGTGGAGCTGGCCTGAAGGAGGCGGGCTTGTTAGCCGGCTCATAATTTTGAAGGTAGGCCGTGTCTACCATTAGCCCGGGGAGATGACCGAAATTGTAGCAAATAGTCCGCCAGCAAGCTTGGGGACTATTCAGGAGCTATGAAAGATACTGCTTTAATCACGCCAGGCTTTCCGGCTTATTCATCCTGAACGCCCAGGTCTTTAATATAATCAACCGCATCCTGAACAGTTAATATCTTTTCCGCATCCTCATCCGGTATCTCAACTTTCTGGGACGAGTTGCTAAACTCCTCTTCGAGAGACATTATCAGTTCAACTAAATCCAGAGAATCGGCGCCTAGGTCATCAACAAAGCTAGCCGAGAGCGATACATCCTCATCCTTCACCCCCAGTTGCTCCACG
>JACQGQ010000011.1 GCA_016199495.1 Chloroflexota bacterium | reverse complement strand
TAGCGGTCTAACATGCCACCCTGTCACGGTGGAGATCGGGGGTTCAAATCCCCCCGGGGTCGCTTATTCAAGCTTTTTATTGACGCTAGTCCCCTATCCCCTATTTGTTTCGCCTAATTCTAAGACAAACTATAAGCGGCCGGCCTGTTCCGATAATGGAGGCAAATGACCGGGGCGGTTCAGTGTTAAGTGGTTCCAGGCCAAAAGAGCTGCCGGCTTTCATTGCTTAGCTCACTCCGGAAATCAGGATGAGCAATACTGATAAGTTCCTCGGCTCTCTGGCGCTGTGTCTTCCCTTTGAGCCTGGCGATGCCATATTCAGTAACTATTATGTCAGCCAGAGTTCGGGGTACGGTGACAACTGTACCGTAGTCCAATTGAGGTACAATCCGAGAGACCTTACCGCCTTGGGCGGTAGAGTGAAGAACGGTAATGTTACGGCCACCCCGGGAAAGGGCGGCCCCGGTGGCGAAGGCAAGCTGTCCCCCCGTACCACTAACCATTGTCGCACCAATTGATTCAGCGGCTATCTGCCCGGTCAAATCTACAGCTAGTGCGGCGTTGATGGCAACCATATTGTCATGGGCGGCAATTACTCTAGGGTCGAGCACGTAGTCTGAACCATATAGCTCAAAGACGGGGTTCATATTGATGAAGTCCATTTCGTCTCTCGTGCCACCCCCACAGGCAGTAGAAACTACTTTCCCCGGGTTAATAGTTTTGAACCGGCCGGTAACTACTCCCTTCATTACCAGAGAGGCAATACCCCGGGGTAGATTCTCAGAATGAACCCCTAGGTCATGCTTGTTCTCCAGAACACCTAGTTGCGGGAGCCACTCAGCCGTGCCACCAACACCAACCTCTATGGTATCGCCATCCTTGATTACGGTGGCGACATATGCGGCGATGGTCTCGGCCGTTTCACCTGGGCCCGCAGTTTTTCGCCCCAGTATATCGGTGGCTCCTGGAACTTTTCCGGTGGGTGTGTGCGGCACGAAATAATCTATCTCAGAGATATGTAGGTAGTTATCCCCGTAAGTTCTGATGAGCTCAGGGTTAGTCTCCGCCAGTACTAGCCTGGCCTGGCGGACAGCCTTCTTCTTATCCCACAATGAGGCGCCAAAACTGCAATAGCCATGCTCATCGGGCGTGGAAAGGTAAATCAGGAGGACATCTACCGGCTCTCTCACTGACGGTTCCTCAGCCCAGAGGAGACCACTTACCAGGTAGTCGCCTCTTCGTTCGTCCATCATCTTTCTCGCCACCGGTAGAACAAAACCGATACTAACCCCGAACGTTTCCTCCCAGCCCGGTTCGTACCACGGCAAATCTCTTCCCGGGGCAGGAACATGGAGTCGGATGTTTTTAAGGTCGCCCGTTCGGCCTAAGAGTGCTAAGGCTAAATCATTAGGCTCCAGCCCATAAGCGAAGGCAACATGGTCACCTGGATTTATCAGCTTAACGGCTTCTTCTGCGGAGATAAGTTTCCTTTCGTATTCCTCTCTCCAGCTCATCACGGCTCCATATCAAAAAGACCATTAGCTCAGATTAAAATTAAACACCTTTGCCTGTGCCGCGGTATTCATTTGGCGGTAATCTCTTCTCCACGGGCCCGATTGCGGCCTTTCTCGATGGCAGTATTACGGTAGCTTCACCTGGTATAGTGTCATCGCCTCTCTGGTTGATACCGGCAGTGGTGATATCCAGACAATGTTCCCCATTTTCATCAATGTACTTCTTGCTTACCTTGCCCTTTATCCAGACTACATCAGAGTGATACACGAATTGGCGATATTCGGCATCACAACGCTTTAGCCAGCCCTCATCACCCATCCAGTTGGTCAGTAAATTTACTACCCAGCAATGCCTCTGGACGCCTACGTCGTAGGCATAGAGAGCGCCGGCGGCTTTAGCGGCTGGAACGGAGTAGTGCACTGAGTAAATCGGCTCCCAGGCATGGGTAACCGGGTCACGAAAGGCCCAGGTAGGATGCTTCTTATATTGGCGTAGTTGGGCACCGTGGGCGGCTAGCTGGACTGGAGCCGCCCCAACGCAATAGGCGATAATGTCTGTCATTCCAAAAGGCCCCTTGACTACTGGCTTTAAATCGTCTCCGATATTCACATCTTCCCAGTATCTTACTGCCGCACCACGTATCTCCTCTGCAAGAATATCCTCATCAACCCGGCGCAGTTCTGCTTCAGTCCAGGGATGAGGTATCACAATATCGTCATACTTCCCCGTGCCTTCCGTTGACTTCTGTCGTGCTGCCTGCCTTTCGTATCGTACCAGCAGGTTATAACCCCGGCTTACCAACTCATCACGTTGATTCCAATACTCAAACCTCTGATATTCAAAGACTGTCTTGCCGGCGAATCGGCTGGTTTTGACATCAAAGCCAACAAAATAGCACCTGGGAGTGATTTTATCATTAATGTAGACCGGTTTGAGAAACTCCCACTCAGAAGCTGAGTGGTCAGCATGGATGCCGGGAAGGCCTTGTAAAACCCAGTGCGGGAAAACGCTGGCTGTCCAGGCCGGTGAAGCTGTTAACGCTCTATAGCTGGTATTTCCGGCGTAATACTCGTCAAAATAGAGCGGATTGGAATCACCTATACCCCTGGTGAAATTCCTGATTGCTTCGTACGAGGCCGTTTGGTTAAAAACATTGCTTACCCGTAATTCTAGCCCCAGTCTTTTTTCCCATTCGGTCAGTATAGCATCATCAAGCACGGCTTGAGCCACATGGGCAATTTCCAGTTCAGATTCCTTTGTCAACCCAGACCTCCGCTCAATAACTAAAACCGGCGTATCCTTGGCAGGAAATCTCCGGCATTCTCAAGGTAAGCCGCCAACACCTTATGACACTGGCGACATCGCCTCTCTATCAGGGACCCGTAATCGCTCTTCCTAGTATTTACTGTAACCTCCGCCTCCGACGATGCTTCTCGACACCAGGGGCATATAATTTGTTTGCTTCCTCTTACCATATTCTGTTACCTCTTTCACCATTGGTCACCCAATTATATAAGAAAAGCAGTCAACCGTCTATCGCTTGGGAATCAAGCGCTTAAATCCTTGAACCTAATTCTGGCTGACGGTCAGCCAGGTAATCATTCGGCTGCTTGGTATAGTTAGGTAACAGCAACGGCGAAAACGGTCTTTCCCTGGCTATCCCAAGCAACTCAAGCTCTTTTTGGTGTTGGTAGACGTGGTTTAGACTAAGTTTACCCAACTTCACCTCTTTAGCATATCGGGCGGCTTCTCTCCCGGCTCTTCGGCCAAAGACATATATGTCCAGAGTAGAGTTACCTCCAAGTCTGTTTCTGCCGTGCACTCCACCGCCAACCTCACCAGGAACCCATAGTCCTGGTATTTCCGCCGCCGCCTTATCATCCATCTTGACCCCACCATTTTGGTAATGAATGGTGGGATAGACCAATACTGGTTCCCTGGTAATATCAATGCCAAAGCGGGCAAACTGACGCACCATAGTCGGTAACCTGTTGGTAATAGTACCTTTTCCCTGCAGAATATCAATCAGCGGTATATCTTCCCAGACACCAACGTTCCCGGCTGGTGTTGTTATTCCTTTCTGCCGCTCAGTGCATTCTCGAATCATGAACGAAGCCAGGACATCCCGCGGCTCCAGGTTACAGGCGACTTCCTCTCCGTCAATATTAACTATCTCGCCACCTAACGCCCTTACATTCTCGGTAACCAGCACCCCGACCAGATGCGAGGGATAAACCACCCCTGTCGGATGATACTGGATACTATCCCCATTAACCAGTGAACAACCGGCCCGATAAGCCAATACCAATCCATCAGCAGTAGCACCATAATGATTCGTCGTGGGAAATCCCATAGTGTGCAAACGTCCCAGGCCACCAGTGGCCAGGATTACCGCTTTAGCCCGAACGATACTCACTTCGCTGGTCTCCAGATTTAACAATATGGCCCCGGCTACTCGACCATTATCATCCATTATCAGCTCGATGGCGGCTTCAAATTCGATATAATCGATGTTATTCCGGCACCTCACCTCATCACACAAGGCACGCATTACCTCGAGACCAGTGTGGTCTTTGCAAGAGTGGACCCTGGCGCGACATTCCCCGGCAAGTTTCAACTCACGCATCGAACCATCCGGCTCCTTATCCCAAACGACGCCCAGGTCTTCCAGCCACTTAATTATTAGCGGGGCATCTCTGGTCATTGCCCACACCAACTCAGGTACATTTTCGAAGTGTCCCCCACCCATGGTATCCAGGTAATGAAGGACGGGGGAATCATTCGGTCGGTCAGCGGCTTGTGTTCCTCCCTCGGCACCGATTGTGTTGGAATCACCCAAACGCAGCTTCGTGGCTATCAGAACCCTGGCACCATTTTCTTGAGCGAGCAATGCTGCTGATAATCCGGCACCCCCGGAGCCAACTACCAGGACATCGGTATCATAATCAATCTTACTCAGGTCAATTTTATCGGGGTCAATGCGGCTATTGCCTTCCAGTTGGTTGGCTAGCTCCTCTGGCATCATCTGGCCCTTGTTGACACCCAGCAGTAGTTCACGCCTACCAGTTCCGGCATAATCCGGATGATATTGACGCACTAAGCTCTCCCTTTCCCTGGTAGTAATCAGGGGAATTTCTGCCTTAAGTCGCCTTTCCCTGGTAGCCTCAAGTTTTCTAATACTCTCTTCCATATAGGCTGGATATGGCATTTCAACTACTCCCCGTCGAGAATTCTTCTCACTTTACAGGTTCTATCCACCTCTCTTCATAGACACGGCGCAACTCTTCCCGAGGCAGGTCTTTTAATTTTTTATACTCAGCCTCAAACTTGCCTTCTTCTATCTCTTTAATTCTGTCCTCCAGGTGCTGAGACCTGGGGACAAGATGACGAGCATACAAGCGCCGATACAGTAGAGCGACGTTGTGGGGAGGCAAACCCCGGGGACACCTGGCAGCACACAGGCCACACATCACACAATCGAAAGACTTTTCCACAACTGACGAGAAATCACCTCTTAGCGCCGCCGACACAAAATCCATGACTTCAAGGCCCTGGGGGCAAGACCGGGTACAATTATTACAGCCAAAACAGGTAACCAGTTCAGGGTAAAGCTCCAAAATTTGTTCACCGGTTGGTCGCAATTGCTCGATATCGTAAATAGGCTTCGCCGTGGGAAAGAATGGAATTTGCACCACGCACATATCGGGCTCCGCAGCCGTCTGGCAGGCAAGACCATATCTTAGTTCTGGGTCATGCTTAAAGTTATAGACCGTAGCACAGGCACCACAAGCCCCGGTGCGGCAGCCACAACCTCGAACCAGTCTGTAGCCACAATACTCCAGTGCTGTCATGATAGTAAGCCCCTGGCGCACCCGATAGTGC